>JAGAIH010000029.1 GCA_017626655.1 Clostridia bacterium
CACATCGAGGCCATCCGCATCATCGCCGCTTCCCTGCGTGGGGCTGTGGCCAACACCCCCGAGGGCCGCGAGGGCATGGCTCTGGGCCAGTACGTGGCCGGTATGGGCTTCTCCAACGTAGGTCTGGGCGTGGATCACTCCATGGCGCACACCCTTTCCGCTTACTACGATATGCCTCACGGTAAGGCTTGCGCCACCCTCCTGCCCGCCGTCATGGCCTACAATGCCGAGGCTACGGGGGAGAAGTACCGCGAAATCGCCCGCGCCATGGGTGTGCAGGGCGTGGACGGCATGACCCAGGCCGAGTACCGCGTAGCCGCCGTGGAGGCCGTCCGCCAGCTGGCCGAGGATGTGGGCATCGTCACCTCCCTGAAGGGTATCGCCCGCGAGGAGGACGTCCACCAAATGTCGGTGGACGCCTACAACGACGCCTGCCGCCCCGGCAACCCCCGCGAGACCTCCGTGGAGGATATTGAGGCTCTGTATCGCAGTCTGATGTAATTTTGGTTGATATAGGAACGCCACCCCTGACCGTGAATGGTGAGGGGTGGCGGTTTTTATTTGATCTCTTGCTCCAAATTGTCGAACAGGGGTGAATTGAAGAAGTCCTGGATGGTAATTTCCAATCCGTCGCAGATCTTTTTGATGGTATTGATCTGGGCATTTTTGTTGCGCCCCCTCACGATGTTGCTTAACGTGGATTGCGTAATACCACAGATGTAGGACAGACCGTTAACGGTGATCAGTCTTTCTCGGCAGAGCTCCAATATGCGTAAGCGAACGGCTTCACCAATCGTCACAGCCTTACTCCTTCTTCTTCGGGTCTGCGTACTCCACGAACAGATCGTTGGGTGTACACTCCAGAATGTCGCAAAGTGCCTGCAGATTCTCAAATTTGATCCCGTTTGTCTGATTGTTGACCATCTTGTTGAAGTTCTGGTAGCTGAGTCCCAGCTGAATGTACAGCCAGTATTTGGTCTTTCCCTTCTCTTCCAATATCTCCAGTATGCGTAGCTTCATGATCCGCACCCCCACATTATCTAATGTAGAAATTATATATCAGAAAGCCTATTGACAAATAGATTTCTACATGATATAATGTTTACATTAGATGTTCAATATGCACAACGGAGGTATGATCGGTATGTCACTCAAAAAATGTGCCGAATGCGGCGAACTCGTATCCACGGAGGCGCGGTTCTGTGTCCATTGTGGCAACGAGCCTTGCGATGAGTTTTCCTGCACGAACTGCCGCGAGCGTTCCGAGGATCCCGCGTGCGGCTCCTCCCACGGGGTGTGCCCCGCCTTTCGGGTGGAGGTCTCCTGTCCGAACAAGCCCGAAAAACGCGATGAATAAAGGAATGGGGTGCCGCGGCTCCCCATTTTTCGCAATATCTCGGTCTCCCTGTGGCGAATATCCCCCTAATTTCCCAAAACCTGTTTACAAATCCCCAACTTTATGGTATACTGAATGGGATCGAAAACACAAATGGAGAACCGATATGAACAAAAAGACCATGAAGCTCACCGCACTGGCGTTGGCCGCGCTGATGCTCCTGTCCACCTTCTGGGTGGTCGTCACCGCCGCGCCCGCCTCGTATTCCGACCAATCCAACTCGGGCAAGCGGGGAGAGATCTGCCTCTCCCTGGAGGGTACGGGAGCCGAGTCCTACTACACGGGGGACTACACCTTCGACAGTCTGGCGGCCCAAACGCCGAGCGGGTTGAAGTCCTCCCTGCATAATCTCATGACCGACACCCACAAGAAGATCACCAGCTACGCCGACTGCCGCGACTACGTCTTCCGCGTGGACTGCGAGGAGAACGACACCACCCACGCCACCACCCTGTACACAAGCTACAGCATGACCTCCGCCGATTGGTCCCCCTCCTGGGCTTGCAACCGCGAACACGTCTGGCCCCAGAGCCTGGGCGGCAACAACACCAGCGGCGGCGGCGCTGATCTCCACCACATCCGCCCCGCCGAGGCCGGTGTAAACTCCGCGAGAGGCAACAAGCCCTACGGTGAGTCCACCTCCAAGGGCTTCTACGAGCCCGCCGACCACGTCAAGGGTGACGTGGCCCGCATCATCCTCTACGTCTACGTCCGCTGGGATGCCAGCTGGGGCGCTACCGACGTGACCAAGGTGTTCGAGAGCGTGGATATCCTCCTGGCCTGGTGCGAGATGGACCCCGTGGACACCTGGGAGATGGGGCGCAACGAGGTGGTGGAGAGCATCCAGGGCAACCGCAATACCTTCATCGACTACCCCGAGCTGGCCTGGCTGATGTTCGGTCGCGAGGTCCCCGAGGATATGATCACCCCCTCCGGCTCGGCCATGGACGGTGAGATCCCCACCTACGCCCCCGAGACCGAGACGACCCCCGCCGATCCCGACGAGACCGAGACCGACGCCCCCGCAGGCCCCACCGATACGGTAGCCACCTTCACCTTCGGTGACAACGGCGGCGCGGCCCACAACGACGGCACCGAGATCACCGGCACCAAGTCCTACACCAACGGGGACTACACCTTGACTCTGACCGGCCCCACCAAGCTCTACGGAGGGGCCCGTGACGCCAAGGGCAACTCCTGCCTGAAGCTGGGCTCCAGCAAGAACACGGGCGGGTTCAGCTTTACCGTCCCCGAGGACGTAGAGGAAGTAGTGATCCACGCCGCCCAGTACAAGGCCAACAAGAGCGCGATCACGGTCAACGGCACCCGCTACGGCCTGGAAACCGCCTCTAATGACGGCGTGTACACCCCCCTGGTCATCGACACCTCCCAAACCAAGACGGTCACGGTGGCTACCGTGTCGGGGTCCTCCAGATGTATGATCAATACCATTGAGTTCATCGGCGCAAGCAACGTCACCGAGCCCGAGACCGAGGCGCCTACCGAGGAGCCTACTGAGGAGCCTACCGAAGCACCCACGGAAGAATCCACCGAGGCTCCCACTGAGGAGCCTACCGAGTCTCCTACCGAAGAGCCGACCGAGGTTCCCACCGAAACTCCTACCGAAGAACCCACCGAGCAGCCCACCGACATCCCCACCGAGGAGGTGACCACCGAGGCCGCTCCCACGGAGTCCGAGACCGAGAAGGTCACGGATAAGCCTGCCGAGACGAATCCCGCCACCCCCGCGGATACCACTGCCGAGGGAGCCACCGAGACCGACCCCGCCGACACGGGCTGCGGGTCTGTGTTCGCGGGCGGCATGGTGATGATCTCTCTGCTGGGGCTTGGCGTGTTCGCCGCGGCGCGGAAGCGGAAGGAAGACTGATCTGAATACCCTTTGAGGGGGGCGGTTGCCCCTCTCTTTTTTATGTAAAAAGGGCAGGGGCCCCCACTCGGCGAGCCCCTGCAATTCTTATGAAAGGAAAAGAAGAAGTTTTATCTATAGCACACTCCGAGAAGTCTCACTCTTCCTTCTCGAAAGCGTCCTTACCCAGTCCGCAGACGGGGCACTCGAAGTCCTCGGGCAGGTCCTCGAAGGGGGTGCCGGGGGCAATGCCGTTGTCGGGATCGCCGACGGCGGGGTCGTACTCGTAACCGCAGGGGCAAACGTATTTCATGGGATAATCCTCCGTATTGATGAATTTGTTTATATGCTTCCCTTCACGGCAGAGTTTTATTCCGCGAGGGCAGGCATGGTGGATGGAATTTACAGGACCAGGCTGGGGGGATTGTAGATACGGCCGGCGTACTCCTGATCCAGAGCGTACAGGCCCTTGGGATCGCTTCCGAAGAGCTTGTAGCGGCTGATCATGGAGTCGGCGTTGTCCTCCTCCTCCATCTGCTCGTCCACGAACCAGTCGAGGAACTTCATGGTGCGGTAGTCTCTGTCCTCGTAGCACTCGTGGTAGATGGCGTTGATGAGCGAGGTGACGTAGCGCTCGTGCTCGGCGGCAACCTCCAGGGGATCCAGGATGGAGCCGTAGGTCTTGTCGGGCTTGTCGATGGCCTCCAGGGTCACCTTCAAGCCGTTGTTCTGCATATATTTCAGGAAGAGCAGAGCGTGGTCGCGCTCCTCCTGGGCCTGGATCATGTAGTAGTTGGCATAGCCGTCCAGATCCAG
>JAGAIH010000237.1 GCA_017626655.1 Clostridia bacterium
ACAAGATACAATACAGGATAGAACCCGGTCTGAAAGGAAGCACCATGGAACCCATTGTCAAGCATATCCGCATCTCCATCACCTCGGAGCGCTACGAGGTAGCCGCCTCCCTGTTCGATTCCATCTACGGCGACCTGGCCGAGCAGGCAGGCGGGAACCTCCCCCCCACCCCTATGTCCCCCGCCGAAGAGCTGCTCATGGGCATTTTCTCGGACGACCTCGGCGACGGCTCCGAGGAGTCCTACTTCGTCAAGCCCGCCGACCCCGCCGTCACCCGCGCCAAGGCCACGAGACAGGAGACCGACGCCATCGAGAAGATCGAGCTGTTCACCGAGGGCCTCATGACCGTCACCCCCGACGCGGGCTTCACCGAGACCCCCTCCTATACGATCGCCGTCACCTACGACGAGACCGAGCTGACGGGTATGGCGGGCACCCGCTCCACCATCACCTACCGCACCGCTGACCGAGGCCTTGTCTCTATGATCCGCTCAGGGCTGGTCTCCACCGCCATGACCTTCAAGGCCCACCACCGCGCCATCTGCACCTATGAGACCCCCTATATGCCCTTTTCCATCGGCATCCACGCCCTGACCGTGGACAACCGCCTGGATACCGAGGGCGTGCTCAAGCTGGACTACATCATCGAGATCAAGGGAGCCAGGGCCGAGCGGTGCGAGATGGAGATGAAGATCCAAGAGGATCCGAACGCGTGATACAGGAGCATGGCTCATGAATTATGACTTACTGTTGACGGCCATGATGGCAAGCCATCTGCGCGGAGTCCTCAGATCGGGGCGGACGATCCCCTTCGCACCGCCTCCGAGGTTTGATGGTTATCACCTCGTTTTCGAGTGCGCTCCCCACAGCTTCAAAAGCAAGTTTCGACGTGCGCCCATTACTACGGTGGATGATTGGGTAAAATACGAGCTGACCTGCGGCTTGACCGACGCGACTTTGTGGCGGCCTCTTGCGGGGGAGGAGTATCACCTGTACGGCTTTGCCGACTATGGCTCCAAGGCCATCATCTGCCGTTACAAAAACGGCGACGCGGCGGCTTTTGTGCCCAAAAGCATGCCGAATCCCGCGGAACAGACCTGGACATATCGCTATACCGAGAATCACCTGGTATCCTACGATGTTCCCGGTGATGCTTATCACGACAATACCGCCGACTTCGGTGCCGTTCTGGACGAGATCGCCTCCTTTGCGGAGGAGATCGGTTTTCCGTGGTTCGCGGAACGCTACCGTGAAGCCCGCGCCATCCTGACGGGGGATCGTCCCTGTGATCCCGACCTCCCCCTGCCCCATATGAGTGAGGTGGGAAAGCGGCTTCTCAACGCCGCCAACGTAGCCGACCTGTTCGGCTGTATGGGCTCCTGGAACGATTCGCCGCCATACTATGCCCGCGAAAAGGGGCGAACCGAAGATTATGAACGACTCTCGGACTCTCTGTTTTCCGAACTCCGTATGGCGGTTCTGTACGCCGCCAATCACCCGTAAAGTATCTCCCCAAGGAGGATTTTTCCATGAGTGAAAAGACGTTCCCCAACATCATCGACATCCCCGGCGGTCTGGAAAACCAGACCATGTGCTTCATGACCGATGACAGCGCTGCGCGCCGCAAAAATTTCGTGGATCTCCGCCTGCTGGTGGACGATAAGACGGTGCTGAAGAACCCCCACAAGGGCTGGTTCTGGCACTTCATCGACAACGGCTACGGCCGCCCCTTCTACCGCGACGGCTACGAGGACGATCCCGTGTTGGATTTCCCCGGCCTCAACCACCTCTACCTCCGCTTCGACTGGGGCGACGTGGAAAAGGAGGAGGGAGTCTACGACTTCTCCTACCTGGACGAGATCATGGACAAGTGGGGAGCCTACGGCTACACCTTCGCCCTCCGCGCCGTGACCTACGAGGGGGATCCCGCTCTCAATCATGCCACCCCCGCCTACGTTTTTGAAAAGGGCGCGCGGTGCTATGAGCTGGAGAACGGCAAGCTCCAGCCCGACTACGCCGACCCCATCTTCCTCC
>JAGAIH010000238.1 GCA_017626655.1 Clostridia bacterium
ACAACAGAAAAAGGCAATTTTCAGGTTGCGGGGCGACGAGGGCGTCGCTCCCTACAATGTGTTATCGTTCGCCGTATCATCGTGCCTGATGCCCAAGAAAACCCCAATTTCCCTCAAAAACACTTCCCGCTCTTACAATCCTCTGTATTCCCACCCCGATAGCACAGCTCATTGGGACAGGACCCCGTAGCGATCATCTCCACAATGTTGTTCACCGTGGTCTCGGCGATGTTGGACAATGCCTCCTCGGTCAGAAACGCCTGGTGGGAGGTCACGATGACGTTGGGCATGGAGATCAGCCTGGCCAGAGTATCGTCCTCCAGAATGTGCCCCGAGTTGTCCTCAAAGAAGAGATCCGACTCCTCCTCGTAGACGTCCAGACAGGCCGCCCCCACCTTGCGGGACTTGATCCCCGCCAAAAGGGCCTCGGCGTCCACCAGCGCGCCGCGGGAGGTGTTGAGCAGGACCACGCCCTTCTTGCACTTGGAAAGGGCATTCTCGTCAATGATGTGGTAGGTCTCCTCGGTCAGAGGGCAGTGCAGAGAAATGATGTCACTGTTCGCAAACAGCTCGTCCGGCTCCACGTAGCGGACCGTGTCCCCGTTGTCCAGCCCCTGCGCGGGGAACTTATCGTAGCACAGCACCTTCATGCCGAAGCCGCGGCAGATATCGATGAACACCCGACCGATGCGCCCCGTGCCGATGACACCCACGGTCTTGCCGTGGAGGTCGAAGCCCGTCATGTTGTTGAGACTGAAATTGAAGTCGCGGGAGCGGATGTAGGCCTTGTGGATGCGGCGGATGGAGGTCAGGAGCAGGGCCATGGTATGCTCGGCCACGGCGTAGGGGGAGTAGGCAGGGACTCGCACCACGTGGATGCGGCCGAAGGCGTGCTTCATGTCCACGTTGTTGAAGCCCGCGCAGCGCAGAGCGACGAGGGAGACCCCCAGCTCGCAGAGACGGTCGATGACGGCGGCGTTCACGGTATCGTTGACGAACACGCAGACACCGTCAAAGCCGTGGGCCAGCTCCACCGTATCCTCGTTGAGCTTGGCCTCAAAGTATTTAAATTCCACCTCCTGCTCGCCGCCGAAGCGATCGAAGGAGGGCTTGTCGTAGCTTTTTGCGTCGAAAAATGCGATCTTCATATGGTTTCCTTTCTTTGGAGAGGTTCAATTTTGGGTTTGTCGGTGTGTTCGTTCCCCCGTTCTCCAAATATCAGAGTGGGGTGAGGGGTCCCCGAGGGGGTTTCCAAGACGGATTCGGGTCTCGGTTCGTATAGCTTAAACTTTCAAGCTGTATCAATGTATTTTGGCCTCAGCAACTTGAACCCAATATATGATTTTTTTGAAAGTTTTAGGAGATTCTTAAGAACCCTTTTTCAAAAGGGTTCTTAAGCCGCCGGAGGCCGTTCCCTACCGATAAACTGCAATTTCACAAAAACAAGAATACCCCTTGCAAATTTCCCCAATATGGTTTATAATAATGACAGTATCCGCCCGATGCCCGCGGCATTATGCACGACCGCGCCCCGAACACTATAGTATACCATATTTTCTCAATTTGTCAAGTCTTTTTGAAAGGAATTTTCATCATGACCGATACCATCAACGAAGCCGTAGACACCGCCCCCGCCCTCCCCACCGAGGAAAAGACC
Organism: Clostridia bacterium; assembly: GCA_017626655.1. The sequence continues at coordinate 1,658 of JAGAIH010000238.1, forward strand.
ACCGCCGCCGAGACCGCCGCCACTTGGGTATGCCCCGACTTCAAGGTCTCGGGGGTGTTCTCCTCCCATATGGTCCTCCAGCGCGAGAAGCCCATCAAGGTCTGGGGCTTTTCCGACACCCCCGGCTCCCGCGTGGCGGGCGCGTTCATGGGTGAGACCGTCACCGCCGCCGTGGGCGAGGATAACCGCTGGACGCTGACCTTCTCCTCCCACCTCACCGAGTGCAACCCCCAGATCATGGTCATCTCGGATGACCGCGGCCATACCGTGACCTTCGAGGATATCCTCGTCGGTGACGTCTGGCTCATCGGCGGTCAGTCCAACGCCGAGCTGACCCTGGGCCCCTGCATGGCACTCACCCCCAGCATGGACTTCTACGAGGGGGACAACTTCCGCCTCTTTGCCCAGTACCAGAGCTACCCCTACACCCACCAGGACCTGTGCGCTACCCCCCAGCCCGATGTCATCAACCCCGACTGGTGCTGGAAGCGCCCCGACAGGGAAGCATCCCTGAATTTCTCGGCCATGGGCTGGTACTTCGCCCACGAGGTCACCAAGCACATCGGCATCCCTCTGGGTATGGTCATGATGGCGGCGGGCGGTGCCTGCGTCCGGGAGCTGCTCCCGATCGAGCTGGCCCACGGCGAGGGCTACTTCTTCGGCGCCAACGTCCAGGAGGGCGGCTACTACAACACCCTCATCCACCCCTGGTTGGATCTGCCCTGTAAGGCCATGCTCTTCTTCCAGGGTGAGAGCGAGGGCGGCGACCGTACCCTGGCCGAGAAGTATGCCTACGAGCTGGCCCTGCTGGTGGCCGACGAGCGCGCCCGCTTCGGGCAGGACTTCCCCTTCTACAACGTCCAGCTCTCCGACTACCGCGACGAGGGCACAAAGTTCTTCCCCTGGCACGATATCATCCGCATCCAACAGCATAAGGCCCTGTCCATCATCCCCAACTCTACCTTGACCGTGGACATGGATCTGGGCGCACCCGAGGACTGGCCCGACTGGGCACACTCCCCCCGCAAGCTGGAGCTGGGCGAGCGCCTGGCCCTCCTGGCCCTTTCCAAGGAGTACGGCATCGGCCGCGAGACCGAGTGCGCCTCCCCCCGCCCCGTCATGGCGTCCCTGTCGGGTGACCGTACCAAGATCGTGGTGGAGTTAACCGACATCGCCGCGGGCCTCATCGTCAGCGGCCATAACCCCGCCGACAGCTACGGCATGGAGGTGCA
>JAGAIH010000239.1 GCA_017626655.1 Clostridia bacterium
CTTCAGCTCGGTCTGTAGCTCTCCCACGTCGATGTCCCGCACCTGCTTTCCCTGCTTCACGGCCAGGCCCATAGCCGAGCCTGCGGCCTCGCCCAGGGTGCAGACGTTGGGCATGATGCGGTAGGAGGCCTGAGCGCCGTGGTCGGAGGAGATGCACCGCCCCGCCACCAGCAGGTTGGTGGCCTCCTTGGGGATGAGACAGCGGTAGGGGATGGTGTAGTATTCCCCGGGCTTGAAGAAATAGTGGCTGGTACCCGTCCCCTCGGGGTTGTGGATGTCGATCTCGTAGTTGCTGGCGGCGATGGCGTCCTCGAAGCGGGTGCAATTCTTGCACTCGTCCTCGGTGAGGACGTAGTCCCCCACGATCATGCGGCTCTCGCGGACGCCGATCTCGGCGGCGGTCATCATGAGGAAGCTGTTCTCCAGACCGTCGGCGTGCTCCTTGAGGAGATCGTAAACCTCCTGCACCTGCTGTCGGGCCAGCACCTCCGCCTCGGTCACGTCCTCGGGACAGGTGGGGTTCTTTTTGACCACGCGGGTGGTGTTGAAGTGAAGCACGTTGGGGATGGGGGTGTGGAACACCAGGATATTCTCTCTGGGGTTGATGAGCTGGCCCGACGCCAGCTTCTCGGCGTGGATCCGTTCCCATCTGGGTCGGCTGGCGAAGAACCGTTCCCGGTCCACGTTGCCCACGCGGAAGCAAAGGGTCATGGGCTGGCAGAGATGGTCGGGCACACGGCCCAGGGTGGTGGGACAGCCCGCCAGGTAGGCCAGCTGGGCGTCGCCCGTGGCGTCGATGAAGTAGTCGGCCTCGATCTTCATCTCCCCGCTCTTGGTAGCCACCGAAATGGAGGTGACGCGACCCTCCTGCTTCTCGGCCTTGAAGATGTAGGCGTGGAACAGGAGCCTCACCCCCGCCTCCAGCACCATATCGTTCAGGACGAACTTCAGCTCCTCTTCGAGGAAGTGCCGATCCCCCTCCATGGCGTGCCGGTCCTCCATGCGGCGGATGATCTCGGTAAAGATCCCCGCGGAGAGGTCCACCCGCTTCCCGTCAATGACGGTGCAGTAGGGCATAAAGGGGCTGACGAGGCAGGTCACCGCCGCGCCGCCGAGACAGTTGCCCTTGTCTACCAGCAAAACGTCTACCCCGGCTCTCGCCGCCGCGATGGCCGCCGCCACTCCCGCAAAGCCTCCGCCGACCACAACCAGCTCGTATTTTCTCATACCGTACCTCCTTTGGGCAGCCTGTTAGGCTACCGAATCCTGTTGATTTTCCGTGCATTCGCAAACTCCCCGACAAGGAAAAACCTTATCGGGGAGTAGTTTTTTATGATTCAATGAATTTCTTCAGTGCGGCCATGGACTCGTCGCTGATGACGTGCTCCATCTTGCAGGCATCCTCCGCGGCGACCTCACGGTCCACACCAAGACGAACCAGACACTCGGTGAGGATGGTGTGCCGCTCGTAGATCTGCTCGGCGACAGAGCGACCCGACTCGGTGAGAGTCAAGGCTCCGTCATCGGCCATCTCCACGTAGCCGCCGTTCTTCAGAATGCCAATGGCGCGGCTGACGCTGGGCTTGGAGTAGCCCATATGCTCGCTGACATCAATGGAATGGACGCTGGTCATTTCCTTGGAGAGGACGTAAATGGTTTCCAGATACATCTGACCCGATTCTTGCAGGCGCATGGACTCACCTCCTTTTCTGATTTCTCCTGCTATTATAGCACCTTTCGGTTGAAAATGCAAGGGGTTGGGACGTTTGTTTACAATTCTTCCTTTTTCTTTCCCTTCCTGGCAACTGCCACGGCGGCGGCCAGAGCTAAAGGCAGGACAGCAGCAGGGATCGAAGACTTACAGCCCTTCTTGAGAGGAGGCTGGGTCTCGGGTGCCTCGGTGGCGGGGGCGTCGGGGGTATCGGTAGCGGGATCGGTCTGGGGAGCAGTGTCCGCAGGCTCGGTCTCGGTGCCCTCAGCCTTGGCGCCCAGGGTGGTGAAGCTGTACTTGAAGCGGGCGCCGGGGGCTACGTCGCCATTGGTATAGAAGTCCATGATATCCCCGTCGGTCTGCATATTGTCACTCCACTTGAAGTTTACGGTGAAGTCGCCCTCACCGATCCCCAGGGCGGCGCGGGGGATGGTCACCACCATGGTGTCGCCCTCCACCTTGTAGCCGACCTCGGCCGCCTTCTCCCAGTTCCAGCCGCCCGTGGATCGCTCCAGGGTGGCCTTGTCGGCGGTGGGGGTCTCTCGGTTGAGCATATACTCAAAGGTCTCCCAATTCTTGTCGCCCTCGGCGCCGACCACGTCGATGAACAGGCGCATCCAGGCGGGATCGGTGTAGGGGGTGATGGGGGCGGCGGTCTTGACCATGAAGTAGAGGTTCTCGGTGTCGTAGGTCACGCGGGCTTCCACGAAGTCGTTGCGGCCGGTGGCGTTCTCATAGTGGTAGCCCTTGTAGCCATCGTAGTCGCGGGTGACCGTATTGTGGGCGTAGGCGCGGTAGACGGGGGTGACGGCGCTCCAGACGATGCTTTCGCTGTCGGTGACGGCGGAGGAGGCGGTCTCCTGCTTGGCCACGCCCTTGAAGCGGCGGATGTAGGATACCATCTGGTTGTAGAAGTGGTCCTTCAGCATACCCGTGGAGGGCTCGATATCGCGGGAGTAGCCGTCCAGGGCGTTGTCGGGGATGGCGTTAGGCTCCCCCCACATGGATTCGTAGCGTCCCGCCACCCACTCGTTCCAGCCGGTGATGTAGACGAAGGTGGGATCCACCTCCAGCACGTACTCCCATTGCTCGGCAATGTTCAGTCCCGCCATCACCGCCTCGTCGGAGGTGTTGACGCCGTACTTGTCGGTATAGCCGCGGCCGAAAACGTGATCCCCCGCGTTCATGGGGGTCAGACCCACCTTGGCGGACCAGTTCTGGGCGACGGATACGCACATCTGCTCCACCTCGCGGGTCTGCTTGTTCTTCATCTGCTGCTGGGGGTAGATGGAGATCCACTTCCACTGGGTGTAGCGCTCAAAGCCCGCCTCGGGGGAGAAGCGCACGGGGTCGGTGGTGTCGCTGTCCAGGATCAGATCGCGGTTGGTGGTATACCCGGGGTCGATGGGACGGTAGGAGAAGAAATCGAAAACGTCCTCCCGTTCCATCTTTTTGAGGTAGCTGGGGTAGCCCAGCATGAGGGGCTTATCCTCCCAGTAGAACCACAGGTCCTGATACAGGCCCTTGGAGTAGATCACGTCGTACAGCTCGATGAGCTGCTTGGCGGTATCCTCGTAGCCGTACATATTCAGCATACAGGAGATCTGGGGGGGCTTGACTCCGTCGGCGCGGGCCTCGGCCCAGACCTCGCAGAGGGTGAGGATGGCCTGGATATAGTTCTCGGTGCCGGTGGTGTTGTCGAAGAAGACCACGTCCACCCCCGCGTCGGCCAACAGCTCGGCCTGCTTGCGGAGGACGTAGCGGTCCACGCCGTTGTTATAGTAGCCGTAGATGGGCTCGTTCCAGAAGCAAATGGTTGCGTCGCCCCAGGCGGAATGACCATAGTCCTTGATGGCCTCAGGGTACTGATCCACCAGCTTCTGGACGTTGACCAACTTGTTCCAGGCATGGCCCGCGTGCCAGGTGTGGTAGAAGATGCCCACGTACTTGCCCTCGCGGACACCGCTCGCCTGGTCGTAGGTGGTCAGGTCACGGTCCAGGCCGTCGGTGCCCACCCAGGTGGAGGCGTCGTTGGTGATGAAATCCTGGGCGGTGGGAGTGGTGGGCGCCTCCAATTTGCTGTCACCGATCAGGCGGGTGACGAAGGAGACGCCTGCCCGGGCGGTGTGGAGGTAGTGGTTGGCCTTGTCGGTGGGAGCCTCCACCATGCCCACGGTCATGCCCATGGTGCCGTTTCGGATGACGAAGAGGTACTCGCCCGCCCCGAAGTCGCCCGTCAGGCTGACCCAGTTCTTGCGGGGTACGTTCCCGAAGGTCTTGGTGGCTACGGGGGCGGCCTTGACCGACTCGCTGTAGTTGCCGTTCCACTTGTACAGCTCCAGGGTCAGGGTATTGTCTCCCACGGGGACCGTAGGGATGTAGACCTCACAGCCGCCAAAGGCCGCCGCGGTCTTGAACTGGACGCCGTACTTGGAGTCGCCGTTCAGCTTGTATTCGATCATGTCGCCGTCGGGATACATATCGCCCTCCGTTTTTTGGATGTCGGTCGCATTGGGATCCATCTCGCTGATGGGGGCAAAGGGCTCGGCTACCTCCTCGCCGCAGAGGATGGACAGGCCGGGACAGAAATCATGGATGGAATTATCCTTGTAGGCGCGGACGTTCTCCCGGGCGGCGGCGTAGCCCCAGTAGCCCACGGCCTCGGTGGTGTTGCCGGTGATGTTCTCCATGTAGAGGAGGTACTCCCCCGCCGCCACCTCGTCGAAGAGGAACTTCAGGGTGAGGTTATCGGCGAAGTCCACGAAGTCCTCGGAGGCGATGGGAGTACCGCCCAGGGTCTTATCGTAGGAGGTGTCCCACTTGAACAGGGACATACGGATGGAGCCGATGTTGTTGTTCCAGCTGGCGGAGGTCAGGGTCATCCCGGCAAAGGGAAGGGTGGAGTTGAACTGCACCGCCGAGCTTTGCCCGATCTGCTCGGCGCCACGGGCGGTGGACTCGTCGCAGAGGGTAGCGCGGATATTGGTGGCGCCCTGGCTCAAGGCTACGCCCACGGGGGCGATCTTCATGGAGTAGAGGTTGGGACCGTCACAGCCCATGGTGACGCGGACGGTATGCTCCCCCGCCGTGAGGCTGACCTGCGCCTCGGAGGAGTCGGTCCAATCCCGCCAGTTTATGCCCTTGACGGTGTTCTGGAGCTTGATCGGCTCCCCGCCGTCCACGCTCACGGAATAGGTGCCCGTGGCCTCGACCCATCCGAAGGAGAAGCAGAAGTGGTAGTCCCCCGCTTTGGCCACGTTGATCTTGAACTCGAACCAGTCATTGGTACGGACGCCGTCAAAGTAGGCGGGGCCCAGAGTCTTTTCCAGATAGAGGTTGCCCGCAAAGGAAGTTCCCTTGTCGGCGTCGGCGTAGATCTCGCCGAAAACGATCTGGGTGAGCTTGCCCTCCGCCACGGTCGTGGTCCCCACCGCCGAGACGGGCAGGACGCAAAGGGTGGACAGGATCATGAGACAGGCCAGTGTTGTCGCGGTGACGCGCTTGAACAGCTTCATAGAGGTTCCTTTCTCGGTATTTTGGTGAAAATCACCACCATACGCGCATACGAGAGGTTTGTTATAGTCATTATACCATGTTTTTCCTCCTTTGTCAACCGAATCAAGAAAAGTCAAAAGGATTTCGGTAATTTTTCGTCAGGAGCGACGGCTTGCGACACTTTGCTCGGGAGGAGGCGTGTATAATAGAAAAAAAGACTGTCGCCCCACGGCAAAGGGGGCTGAAAATACCGTCGTTTCAAAGGAGGCTTCTCATGCAAAACCGTCTGCGCTCCGACCCGTCCACACCTCTCCGCGGCCGCGCCTCTCCCCTGGGCGCCCCCACGCGGGATCGGGGGCTTCGTATCCTGGGGGAGCTGGCCCGCGGGGCGGTATTCGGGGGAGCCGCCTTTCTTCTGGGCTCCTGTCCCCTTTTGTTTGGGGCGGCGCCCCTGGGGCTGGCCCTTCTGGCGGCCTCCTCCTCCTATACCTGGTACATACTGGCGGGACTTCTCCTCTCGGCGGCCTTGCACCCCGTGACCCTGGCGGGCTGGGCCTGGGTAGGGGTCTACCTGCTCTGCCTGATTCTGCGGCTGGTGGTCCGCTTTTTCGTGGATCCCCCCGCCCTCCCCGACGGCACGCCCTGTCGGGGGCGCACCTACCTGCTTCTGTGCTGGGTCTCCTTCAAGCGCAACCTGGGGCTTGTGGAGGATGCCTCCTCTGCGGGGGACACCGAGACCGACTACTACGGCGGTAAGGACACCCCCGACACCGTCAAGCGGGACAAGCCTCCCCGCATGGATTACCAAGGTCTCCCCGTCCGTCTTTTCGCCGAGCATCCCTTTCTGCGGATGCTGACCGCGGGGGTCTGCGGTCTGGCGGCGGGGCTGAGCGCGGTGATCACGGGGGGCTTCCACGTCTACGACCTCCTCTGCGCCCTGTGTATGCTGGTCATCCCCCCCGCCGTCTGCTTTCTGCTGGTCTCCTGCTTCGGGGAATCGGGGCTGACCCTCCTCTTCTCTCCCAAGCCTTTGCGGGGGAGCGCGGCTCTGCGGGGGTCGGATCTCACCGAGGAGGACGGCGGAGCGGTGAAGGTGTGGCGGAAATTCCATGCCCTGCCCCTGGTGTCGGTCTGCGTGCTGATCGCCGCCACGGTATTCGCCGCCCGCGGGTTCCGCATCCCCCTGGGGACCGCACTGTTGGGCATTGAGATAGCCACCCTCCTGGGGTTGGTGCTGACCCTGTTCGCCTCGTCCCGCCTGGGAGTGGTTCCCGGGGTGGCCGTCGGGGTGATCTGCGGTCTGTCCGCCGAGCCCAGGCTGGCCCCCATGTTCATCCTCTGCGCGGGGTGCTACGCCCTTTTGCGCTACGTCTCCCACCGCTCGGGAGTGCTGGGCGGATGCGCCGTAGGAGCCGGGTGGTGCGCTTTGGTGGAGGGGGTAGCGGTGCTGACCGCCCAGATCCCCGCCATTCTGCTGACCATCCCCCTGTTCTTCCTCACCGAACGGCTCTGGCTGGCCCTCCCCCACGGACAGCGGTTCGAAAAGGCTGACCGAGAGCTGGAGGAGTTCACTGCCGCCGTCACCGCTTCTCTCACTGCCGAATCCCGCGCCGAGGCCCAACGCGCCCGCATGAAAGCCCTTTCCGAGGCCTTTGGCGCCCTGTCCCAGCGGTTCTACGATCTCTCCAGCCAGCTCAAGCGCCCCCGTATGCTGGATCTCCGCCGCATCTGCGACGAGAGCTTCGGCAAGAAGTGCGCCCGCTGTAAGGATCGGGATATCTGCTGGGGGTCGGAGTACGAGCGGACCCTGGAGGCCCAGACCCGCCTGGCCTCCCAGCTCCACACGGGGGGCAAGGCCTCGGCCGAGTCCCTCCCCGACAGTCTGCGGGATTTCTGCCCCTACATGGAGGAGATCGTCACCGATATCAACGGCCGTTGCGCCCGCATGACCGAGATTCTCCTCAAGAGCGAGAAGACCGAGGTCTTCGCCGCCGACTACGCCGCCATCGCTTCCCTTCTCAGCGATGCCCTGGAGGAGGACCGCCGCGCCGAGGAGGACTTCGCCTGCAACCGCGAAGCCGCCGATCGGGTCTACGACTACCTGACTGAGGCGGGAGTGACGGTGCAGGGGGTGGTGGTAGGCGGCAAGCGGGGGAGCGGCCGCCAGCGGGTCATCGTAAGAGGAGTCGGCTTTGAGGCGGTAGCGGACAAGCTCCCCGAGGTGCGCGCCCGCATCGGGGAGATGGTGGGCTGTCCCATGACCGCTCCCGCCTTCGACGAAGGGGAGGATGGCGGGGCCTCCGCCGTCATGACCCTCCATTCCGAAGCCAAGCTTCGGGTCGCCTACTCGGGCAGTACCCTCCCCGCTGACCATCCCGCAAGCGCCCCTCTTCCCTCCCCTCTGACCCACGAGACCCCCGCGGGAGCCTACGATCCTCCCGCCGTCTGCGGGGATCACATTGCCCTGTTCAAGAACGGCGACGCCTACTTCTACGCCCTCATCAGCGACGGCATGGGCTCGGGGGAGGACGCCTCCCTGACCTCGGATATCTGTGCCATGTTCTTGGAAAAGATGCTGGCGGCGGGCAACCGCGCCGAGGTCTCCCTGCGGATGCTGGACGGCTACATCCGCTCCAAGAACACGGGGACGGGGGACGAATGCTCGGCCACGGTGGATCTCATGGAGCTGGATCTCATGGACGGGCGGGCAGTCTTCGCCAAGAACGGCGCGGCCCCCACCTACGTAGTCCGTGAAGGGAGCGTCTACAAGCTCCACGCCCCCACCATGCCCATCGGTATCGTCAAGGACACCCCGCCCCGTCTGCTCAAATTCCGCACCCATCCCGGGGACGTGGTAGTCATGGTCAGCGACGGCGTGACCCTGGGCAACGACGAATGCCCCTGGCTCATCGACCTCCTCTCCTCCCCCATGCCCGACAGCATGGACGCCCTGCGGCGGGACATCATCAAGCGCGCCTTAACCGCAGGGTCGGAGGACGATCTGTCGGCGATCGCGATCAGGGTGGAGGAGAGGTAAAGTGGGTTTTATAGGGGGAACGGCCTCCGGCGGCTTAGGACCTTTTTTGAAAAAAAGGTCCTAAGAACTCCAAAAAACTTTCTGAAAATAAGATCATTAGGTTCAGGCTACTGAGGCCAAAATGCATTGATGCAGCATGAAAGTTTTAGCCAAACGAGCCGAGACCCGCAACCATCTTGGAAACCCCCGCGGGGGCCCCTCACCCCACTCTGATATTTGGGGAACGGGGGAACCAACACACCGATAGACCCAAATTTGAACAACTTCCCTCTTTCCTCTTGACATTATCCGTCTTTTATAGTACAATAAACCTATCACCCCGAAAGGACGGACAATATCATGAATCAAGTCAGAACCGCCGCTATCGGCCTGGGCGCGCGGGGGTATTCCATGCTCCACGCCCTGCTTTTACATATGGATAACGTAAGGATCACCGCCGTCTGCGACCTGTATGAGGATCGCCTGGACCGCGCCGCCGACGCTGTGGAAAAGGTCTACGGCGAGGGGAACCGCCCCTTTGCCTCCACCGATTACAGGGAGGTTCTGGACCGCGACGACGTGGACGCCGTCCTCATCATGAGCGCCTGGGAGTCCCACTTCCCCATCGCCATCTACGCCATGGAGCGGGGCATCGCCGTGGGCATGGAGGTGGGCGGTGCCTACTCCATCGACGACTGCTGGCAGCTGGTCCGCACCTACGAGCGCACCAAGACCCCCTTCATGCTCCTGGAGAACTGCTGCTACGGCGAGGCCGAGATGAGCGTCATGCATATGGTCAAGCTGGGCCTGTTCGGTGAGGTCGTCCACTGCGAGGGCGGCTACCGCCACGATCTGCGGGACGAGATTGTCTTCGGCAAGGAGAACCGCCACTACCGCCTCCGCAACTACCTGACCCGCAACTGCGAGAACTACCCCACCCACGAGCTGGGCCCCATCGCCCAAATCCTGGACATCAACCGCGGCAACCGCTTCCTGTCCCTGGTGTCGGTGGCCTCCAAGTCGGCCGGCTTGAATCAGTTCGCCGCCGATCATCCGAACGCCAATCCCGAGCTGGCCACCGCCAAGTTTGCCCAAGGCGACGTGGTGACCACCGTCATCAAATGCGCCCGGGGCGAGACCATCACCCTCCATCTGGATACCTCCCTCCCCCGCCCCTACAGCCGCGGCTTTACCATCCAAGGCACCAAGGGTATGTACCAGGAGGACACCCGTTCCTTCTTCATCGACGCCGATATGGGCGGCAAGGAACATTGGGACTGGTCCCCCGAGTGGAACAACCAGGTGAAATATTTTGAGAAGTACCGTCACCCCGTCTGGGTGGATTACCTGGCAAACGGCATCCGCGGCGGTCACGGCGGCATGGACGGGCTGGTGTACAACGAGTTCATCGAGTGCGTGCGTCTCGGCAAGCCCTGTCCCATCGACGTCTACGACGGCGCGGCCTGGATGGCGGTTACGGCTCTCTCCGAGGAGTCCATCGCCAAGGGTGGCGCGCCCGTGGCCTTCCCCGACTTCACAAGCGGCGCGTGGTGCGCGTACAGCGTGGAGGAGTAAGTGAATCGAAAAATGACCCGACGGAGGGAGATTCCGTCGGGTCGTTTTTGTAAGTTTAGGAGAAGCTTTCAAATTGCAGTTTATCGGTGGGTTCTCTCGTTCTCGAGCGAAGCGAGATGCCTTCCCCAGCGGGGAAGGTGGCACCCGCTTTAGCGGGTGACGGATGAGGAGAGCGAGTTTCAGATTACCTTCTTGGTATCAGCTTTTTCCTTGTCTATCAATGAGAATTCA
>JAGAIH010000240.1 GCA_017626655.1 Clostridia bacterium
ATGCAGTTCGCCATGCTCCCCATGCAGCGAATCTCCCAGGGCGCACAGCCCATTCTGGGCTACAACTACGGCGGCAAGAACGCCCCCCGTGTCAAGAAGACCTTCCGCCTCCTCCTTGTGACCTGTCTTGTCTATTCCGTCACCCTCTGGGCGGCCGTCCTCCTGTTCCCACGGGCCTTCGCCTCCCTCTTTACCCCCGATCAGGCCCTCCTGGACTTCACCGAAAAAGTCCTCCCCATCTACATCTTCGGCGTGGGCATCTTCGGCATCCAGATCGCCTGCCAGATGACCTTCGTCTCCCTGGGCAACGCCCCCGCCTCGGTCATCGTGGCGGTCATGCGGAAGTTTATCCTGCTCATTCCCCTGATCTACATCGTCCCCCATCTCGTCCAGGACCCCACCGTGGGCGTCTACCTCGCCGAGCCCATCGCGGATATCATCGCCGTGACCTTCACCGCCATCCTCTTCGCCTTCCAGTTCCGAAAAGCCCTGCGGGCCATCGAGGGGGAAGCGGAGGGGAGTGTGACCGTCGAGGCAAAACACGGATGAATGCGTAATGCGTAATGCGTAATTGAGGAAGCCCTTCGATGATCAGGCAATTTATTGCGCATTACGAATTACGAATTGAGAATTACGAATTTGACCACAAATCCTTCCCAATAGATAAAGGAGTCCCTATGTTTCACCTGTTAGTCGTAGACGACGATAAGAACACCCGCCTGTTCCTCACCGCCCTCCTGGAGGAGGCAGGCTATACCGTCACCGCCGCCTCCAACGGCGAGGAGGCTTTGGAAAAAATGGACCGCGCCCATATCGACCTGGTGGTGCTGGACATCATGATGCCCAGGATGGACGGCTACGAGTTCACCCGCCTGCTCCGCGAGTCGGATAACGATCTCCCCATCCTCATGGTCTCGGCCAAGCAGCTCCCCGCCGATAAGCACAAGGGCTTTGCGGTGGGCACCGACGACTACATCACCAAGCCCATCGATGACGAGGAGTTCCTCTACCGCATCAAGGCCCTCCTCCGCCGCGCCCAGATCGCCACCGAGCATCGGATCACGGTGGGCGACGTAGTCCTGGACTACGATTCCTTCACCGTCACCAAGGGAGACCGGGTCCAGGAGCTGCCCCAAAAGGAGTTCCTGCTCCTCTATAAGCTTTTGTCCTACCCCGGCAAGATCTTTACCCGCATTCAGCTCATGGACGAGATTTGGGGCGCCGACAGCGAGACGGGCTGGGAGACCGTCACCGTCCACATCGGCCGACTCCGCCGCCGCTTCGAGGGCTGGGAGGAGTTCTCCATCGAGTCGGTCCGAGGCCTGGGCTATAAGGCGGTGAAGAAGGTATGAGCGCCAAGAAGCTGCCCCACATCCCCGAGCTCTCCGCGCGGATGCGGAAATACAGGAAGGCTGACCGCAAACGGCTCACCACCCTGACACTGTTTCTGGCCCTCTTCGTCTTCTGCCTCCTCCTGGGCGCCATCGGACTGACGGTGCTGGGGGTCTTTATCCTGGAGTGGGCGGGTGTCATCTCGGGGCTGGACGAGGAGATGGATATGTGGGTCATCGTCATCTTCATGTCGGTCATCAGTCTGATCCTGGGCTGGGTGCTGGTCTTCTTCAGCATCCGCATCCCCCTGAAGCCCATCCATACCCTGGTCTCCCACATGAACCGCCTGGCCATGGGGGACTTCGAGACCCGCATCGAGAGCAAGGGAATGCTCGCCAATCACCCCGCCATGAAGGGCATCAGCGACAGCTTCAACAAGCTGGCCGAGGAGCTGGAGCATACCGAGATGCTCCGCGGGGACTTCATCAATAACTTCTCCCACGAATTCAAGACCCCCATCGTCTCCATCGCGGGCTTCGCCAAGCTCCTCAAGCGGGGCAACCTCACCGAGGAGCAGCGCCTGGCCTACCTGGATTCCATCGAGGAGGAGTCCCTCCGCCTGGCCTATATGGCCACCAACGTGCTGAACCTCACCAAGGTGGAAAACCAAACCATCCTCTCGGAGGTCACCGAATTCAACCTGTCCGAACAGGTGCGCTCCGCCGTCCTGCTCCTGGAGGCCAAGTGGAGCGAAAAGAACATTGAACTCCAGCTGGATTTCGACGAGCATACCGTGGAGGGCAACGAGGAGCTGCTCAAGCAGGTCTGGATCAACCTCATCGACAACGCGGTCAAATTCTCCCCCCGCTGCGGCGCTGTCCTGCTGGACGTTACCGAAGAGGGAAGCACGGTACGGGTCACGGTCAGCAACACAGGCCCCGAGATACCCCCCGAGAAGCGGGAGAAGATCTTCGGCAAGTTCTACCAGGGAGACGAATCCCACGCCGGCGAGGGCAACGGCATCGGCCTGGCCATCGTCAAGCGGGTGGTGGACCTCCACAGCGGCACCGTGGAGATTACCTGTAAGGATGGTGTGACCTCCTTTACCGTGACCCTCCCCCGCAGTCAGAGCTGAAACGAATCATACAAAAAGGGTGGGGCTGCTTCATAGCATTAACGAATTGTGAAAGCTATGTGCAATCATAACAAAAAACCAAGGTCAAATCAGTCGATTGATCTTGGTTTTTTGTTGCTCTTTTACAGATGAAAAGCCAAATAATTCAATTTGACTCAGCCCCATTTTTTCCTGAATACGGACTTCGTGAAAGAAACAGGCGGATAAACCCGGATTTGTCGGACAAATTCCATCGTGTCACGGGGGCGCTCCCCTCCGCCGGGGCAACAGTACTTTTCGAGGCTTTGTCAAGATGAATATCATTGCGGCCAACCCGTATGTTGCTGGTGGAGTATGGGAATGAATAGACCCATTCAGTCGGAAGCCTCATTTTGCCCGATCACCATATCCTGCCACTCCCGACAGAGGGTCACGAATCGCGCGTTCCAGCCCGAGACACGCACCGACAGGGTCTGGTAATTCTCGGGATGGGCCTGGGCGTCGCGGAGGATCCGGGCGTCGGCCACGTCGGGCTGAAGGAAGAAGCCGCCCTCGGCCACGAATCCCCGCATGATGGAGATCAGGGCCGTGATGCCGTCCTCGCCAGCTACCGAAGAGGGAAGGAGCTTGCAGTCCAGGGCCGCGCCCGTGACCATTTTCGTGAGATCCGCCGCGCAGTAGGAGCGGATCATGGCGGTGACGCCTTCCTTGTCTGAGCCGGGGGTGGGGGAGGCGTTGGCGGCCAGGACCTCACCCTTGCGGTGGCCGTGAGGCGAGGCCAGACGGTGGGGAGCCCACTCCAGCTGACGGCCGAAGGTGGAGACCCCCGCGGGGAATCGGATGGGGCAGATCCCGTCATTCGCGGCGCAGAAGTCCGCAAAGGCCGCAAGAATCTCAGCGGCGATGCGGTCACAATCGGGATTATCGTTACCGTAATAAGTATACTTGTTCAGTACGAACTGCCGCAGAGGCTCGTGCCCATCCCAGTTGCTCCGCAGCACAGACATGAACTCCTTAAAGGTCATGCGTTTCTCCTCGAACACCAGCTTCCGGATGGCGTACAGGCTGTTGACCGTGTCCGCCAAGCCCCCGATGTGCGGGGAGACCACGTTATACACAGGGCCTCCCTCCAGATAGGAGTGTCCGCTCTCGATGCATCCCTCCTCAAAGAGGGAAACCACCGAGCAGGGCATCTGAGGCCGCCAGTCCCAGTCCTTGGTGGGTACCGATGCGTGACCGAAGCCGTTGGCAATGCTTCTACAGATCGCGTCCACCTGAGCTTGCAGATCCCGCAGATACGCCGCCTTCAGGGAATCGAAATCGCTGAAGTCCACCTCCTCGGAGTAACCCTTCAGGGTGGTGTGATGAAGGATGGACAGAGAATCAAAGGGACAGTAGGTAAAGTAGGTCTTGCCGGGGACCTGTACCTCCCAGCAACCGTCGTTGGCGAATTTTCTTGCCTCGGTCAAGGGGTAGCCGTACCCTGTCATGGCCTTCAGCACCAGATCCTCGTTGTAAATGGCCAGCACGCCCCCGCCGTGGCGGATCACCTGGGCCACACGGCGAAGCAGGGCCTCATCGGTATTCTTGTTCACACGGATTGTGGTGGGGAAGTCACCGATGGGCAGCTCCTCCAGGATATCCAGGGTCAGGAAGGTGACGGCGTTGGTCACATCATTACCGTTCTCGTCGATACCGCTCAGAACGATGTTCTGGTAGTGCTGGGCATCACCGCTTCCCTGATTGCCGCCGCGGACCCACTCACAGCCCTTGATGAAGAAGTGAGCCAATATCTCCCGCGCCTCCTCCAGGGTCAGCACGTCGTGGTTCAGATCCTCCTCGAGGTACTTGCCCAGAAGCACGTCCAACCGCCCGATGCCCGGCCAGTTGCCCATGAGACGGACGAAGGCGAAGGTCATCCAAAGGGACTGCACCGCCTCGTGGAAATTGGTGGGAGGCTCCATAGGGACTCTTTGCAGATTCTTCAATGTCTTTTCAAAGGCGGGACAAGGGGGAAGCACTCCGTCTTCTTTCACCGCGCGGATATGACCCTCCAAAGCGTTCACGTATCGCCCGTGCCAGATCTTGTAGGCGTCCAGAGCCGCGAGACAGTTCTCCAGGAAGGGGATCTCCTCCCCTCCCTCGTGAGCCTTCATGGACTCCTCAACCCGCCGTCGGATCCCGTTCAGACCCAGCTCCAACACCAGAGAGAACTGCATGGTCAGATGGCTGATGGAGGAGAATATGGGGTTCCCGCCAAAGGTCACGGGGATGAGATGGTGAATGGCCATGCCAAGAGTGGCCGCGCCGCAGATCCGCTCACCCTGAATGAGACGGATGGGACATTTCTCGGCGATCTCACGCAGATAGACCCGCTCCTTTTCCAAAGGCGTCATATCGGCAAAGCCTTCAATGTGATCCATGGGGAGGGAGGCGGTCTTCATGGCCTCCAGACCGTAGCGGTGCTTCTCAAGGGACTCGTAGGCGAACTGCCGCGTAGCCTCACAAAGACGGACGGGGCGGCCTTCACGGAAAGAGGTAAAAAATTCCACGGCTGTACCTCCTGTAGGAAAAGAGTTCACCTGTATTATAACACACACCGAAAACCCTTGTCAACAGGATGGAGGCGTGAAATATTCACAAAAACAAAACATATATATTGTGCAAAAAGTCCCCGTCTTGCGGCGGGGACCATTCTGTTACGTAATATGGTGATATTGAGAAATAACCGCGTTGTGAAACAGTCGGCGCACGCGGAAGAATTCGGTCTTTTCTCGCCCGAAATGCACAGCATTTGTGAGAAGCACCGCCCAAAGCCCCGTTTCGGCGTCCACGTACAGGGAGGTACCCGTAAAGCCCGTATGGCCGTAGGAGCCGTAGGCGAAGAGATCCCCCGCCGCCGAGAGAGCGGGGAGGGGAGGACGGAGCTGAAGTCCCAGACCGCGAGACTCGCTCATGCCTCGGGTGTAGTCCTGTACCGCCAGATCAAAGGTGCGACGGGAAAGAAGCCTCCTGCCCGAGCCGTCTGGGATCTCCCCCCGCAGAGCCAGCATACGGGCGAAGACCGTCATATCCTCCAGGGTGGAGAACACCCCCGCGTTCCCCGAGACACCGCCCAGGAAATGAGCGTTCTCGTCGTGGACGTGACCGCGGATGTAGTAGCCGTGGAGAGGGGACAGCTCGGTGGCGGCCGCGTCGGCCTCGGGGTGGTTCCGGTTGTCGCCAAAGGGGAGATACCCCGTGGAGATCATGCCCAAGGGATCGAACACGTACTCCTTGGCCAGGGCATCCAGCCCCCTGCCGCCGATCCGCTCCAGGATCTTTTGCAGGAGGATGTACCCCATGCAGGTGTAGTAGACCTCCTCACCGACACCGCAAACGGGGGCCGAGGACAGGATGACCCTCGCCACCGCCGAGTCGAAGCCGGGGGTCCCCGCCACCTCGGGCGGGATGGTCCGCCACAGAGCGATATAGGGCGTGATCCCCGAGGTATGGGTCATGAGGCGGAACACCGTCACGTCCCCCCGCCCCGCGGGAGAACCTTCCAGCTCCTCGGGGGTAAAGAAGCGGGAGAGGGGATCGGACAGTAGGAGCCGTCCCTCCTCGATGAACCGCAACGCCACCATGGTGGTGGCCAGCACCTTGGACAGGGAGGCCATATCGAAGCGAGTGGCGCTTGTGACGGCTTCCTTTTGCGGATAGACCGAACGGTAGCCCAAGGACTCCTTCGCAAAGGTGCGGTCACCAAGCCCCACGGCATAGGCCGCGCAGGGGATCACCCCGCGGTCAACGGCGTCGGTCAGTAGATGGCGGACAGTGGAACTCTGATCCATAAAAACCTCCTATTGAGTAAGGAAAAGCGGACCCCCAAGGAGTCCGCTCTGTCACCGGGTATGAGGGTTAAGCCTCGTCCTTGCCGAGAGCCTGCTCCAGCCAGATCAGGCCGTAGCCGAAGGCCTCGTACAGGCCGTTCTTCTCGCCCTGGCGGACGATCTTGTTCTGATCCTCGGTCTCCACAACCTGGACCAGGATCTTGTCGGGAACCTTGTTGCCTTCCTCGGTCTTGTAGCTGAAGATCTCCAGAATGAGAATGTACTTCTCGGTCATATCACCGTAGCAAATGGTATCGCCCTCGCGGACGAGAGGACGGTCCTTATACATCAGGTACTTGCCCTCCACCAAGGGCGCACCGTTCAGATTCAAAGCGTCAGCGCTCACTATCGTTTCCTCCTTTGGGACATTGAATTGCGTTACACTGTAGTATACCACAGAATTCTTGATTTGTCAAGGGAAAAAGCGCTTTTCTCTTACAAAACAAAAATCTTGATGGCCTTGACGGCGATCCCGTCCTCATATTCCCCCACCTCGCCCAGGGCGAAGAAGCCGCCGTGACTGTCACACAGGCGCAGTCTGGCACCGACAGGGAAGGACGCGCCGATCTTTTTGAGGTAGATCTCACAGCCGTTGCGGCACAGCGTGCGGTAGAAATCGGGAAGGTTCACGGCGTCAAGATCCGAGAAAAGCTCCTCCACGGGGCGAAGCCGCTCTATACGCTCGTCCGGCTCCATAGCCTCCAGCGCCTCAAGGGTCACGCAATCGCCAATGGAGAATCCCCCCGCCTCGGTGCGGCGCAGAGCGGCCATGACGCCGCCGCAGCCCAAGGCCGCCCCGATGTCGGCGCACAG
>JAGAIH010000241.1 GCA_017626655.1 Clostridia bacterium
CCCGCCGCCGTCCGTGATGCCCTTGCCCACTTCGGGGGCGTCCCCGGCCGCATGGAGCGGGTGAAGCTCCCCGAGACCGATATCCCCTTCTCGGTGTTCATCGACTTCGCCCACACCCCCGACGCCCTGGAGAGTCTTCTCCGCACGGTCCATGGCTTCCGCAAGCGGGGCCAGCGCATCGTGCTGGTCTTTGGCTGTGGAGGGGACCGCGACCGCTCCAAGCGCAAGGTCATGGCCCGCATCGCCTCCCGCATGGCCGACAGTCTGGTCATCACCTCCGACAACAGCCGCACCGAGGACCCCGCCGATATCATCTCGGATATCCTCCTGGGGGTGGATAAGGAGAGCGAGTTTGCCGTGGTACCCGACCGCGCCGAGGCCATCCGCTACGCCATCAAGTACGCCCGTTCGGGGGATATCATCCTCCTGGCGGGGAAGGGACACGAAACCTATGAAATTGACCGCAGGGGGAAGCATCCCTTCTGCGAAAAGGATATCGCGGTGAAGGCCGCGCAGGAATTCCATACCAACCGACGGGGTGAGTGAGTTCCCCCATCCTACGAAAGGCAGGCTACGATATGAAGATCACCTTAGCGACGCCCCTTGCCCTCCATACCCTGGCCGCCATGGCGGGAGGGGAGCTGACCCTGCACAATATCTCCGAGGAGATGACCGTTACCCATATCTGCACCGACTCCCGCGAGGCCGACGAAGGGACCCTCTTCTGCGCCATCCGCGGGGAGCGGGTGGACGGACACAGCTACATGACCAAGGCCGCCGAGCTGGGCTGTAGGGTCTTCCTCTGCGAGAGAATCCCCGATCCTCTGCCTGCCGATGCCTGCGCCTTTGTGGTGGCGGAGGACACCGTGGCCGCCCTGTCGGCCCTGGCTCTGTCCCGCCGTATGGGGGAAATGAAGTCTCTGCCCGCCGTGGCCATCACGGGGAGCGTGGGCAAGACCACCGCCAAGGAGATGACCGCCGCCGTCCTGTCGGCGGGGATGACCGTCTTCAAAAAGGACGGCAACTTCAACAGCACCATCGGCCTGCCCCTGTCCTTCATGGAGATCCCTACCACCACCGAGTGCGCTGTCCTGGAGATGGGCATGAGCGGGCGGGGGGAGATCGCCGCCATGACCCGGGCGGTCCGTCCGAGCATCGCTATGATCGTCAACATCGGCTCCTCCCATCTGGAGTACCTCGGCACCCGCGAGAACATCGCCCGCGCCAAGCTGGAGATCGCTATGGGACTGCCCGAGGGCGGGACCCTGCTCATCAACGGCGACGAGCCCCTGCTGGCCAATCTGGGGCAGGATTTCGGGGAGGATCTTCCCGTGATCCCCGAGGGAGTCCGTGTCCTGCGGGTGTCTCTGGCGGGAGATGAAAGTTCCGATTATCAAGCCATGAACATCACCTCCCGCGAGGGCGGTATGGTCTTTGATCTCGTTACCCCCGACGGGGTATGGCGGGAGCTGTACGTCCCCGCTGTGGGTGAGCATTTTGTCTGGGCGGCCTCCTTCGCCGCCGCCGTGGGTCAGCTCTCGGGGCTGACCGAGGGACAAGTCCGCGCAGGGCTGGCCTCCTACCGTCCCGCCGCCATGCGACAGGATATCCGCAGGCTGGGTGGGGTCACCCTCATGGTGGACTGCTACAACGCCGCGCCCGAGTCCATGAAGGCCGCTCTGTCGGCTCTCTCCCTGATCGCGGGGAGCCATCGCCGTATCGCGGTGCTGGGGGACATGAAGGAGCTGGGAGAAAACACCGTAGCCCTGCATCACTCGGTGGGTGCGTTCGCCGCCGAGGGCGGGATCGACCTGCTGGTCACGGTGGGCGAGCTGGGTGCCGAGATCGCCACGGGCGCCATGGAGGCGGGCATGAGTCCCGACGCCATCCGCATCACGGGCGGGAAGGACACCTACGAGGCCACCGCCGCTGATTTGAAATCCATCCTCCGCGAGGGGAATCACGTCCTGTTCAAGGCCAGCCGCTCCATGGCTCTGGAGACTATGGTGGAGGCGCTGACCGCGGGACTCAACACCTGAACGAATTCAAAAAACGCACAAAAAGGAAAGGAACACGGTATGCACGAGTTTTATCAAACCAATTTTTACATCATCCTGGGCATCATGGCGGCGGCCGCTTTTGGGCTGACCCTGCTCTTCGGGCGTATCGCGCTCCCCATCCTCCGCGCCAAAAAGGCGGGACAGCCCATCAATGAGTACGTCACCGCCCACCAGTCCAAGGCGGGTACCCCCACCATGGGCGGTATCTCCTTCGTGCCCGCCTTCCTGGCGGTCATGCTGGCCTTCTGTATCTACTTTGTGCTGACCTACGGCACCTACTGGGCCTTTGAGCTGATCCCTGTGGCCCTGGTCTGCCTGTACGGTCTGGCCCACGCCGCCATCGGCTTCGTGGACGACTACTTCAAGCTCCTCCGCCGCCACAACGAGGGCTTGACCGAGAAGCAGAAGCTGGTGCTGCAGGTCACCGCCGCCGCCGCCTTCGTGGCCATGATGGCCATCACGGACAATCTGGAGACCGCTCTCCACATCCCCTTCACCGAGATCCACTGGGAGCTTGGCTGGTTCGCCTATCCCCTCTACATCCTGGTCATGGTGGGCTTTGTCAACGCCACCAACATCACCGACGGTCTGGACGGCCTGTCCTCCTCGGTCTGCGCCACCGTGGCGGCCTTTATCGTGGCCTTTGCCGTGGCCGAGTGGTATCTGCACTCGGACGGCACCACCGACATGGTGGGCTTCATGGGCGCTACCCTCTTTGGCTGTGTCATCGGCTTCCTCATGTACAACCACCATCCCGCCAAGATGTTCATGGGTGACACGGGCTCTCTGTTCCTGGGCGCCGTCATCATGGGCTGTGCCATCATGGCGGGGGAGCTGATCCTCTTCGTGCTGGCGGGCTTCATGTTCGTCATTGAGATGCTCTCCAGCCTGATCCAGATTGCCGGCTACAAGCTGACCAAGAAGCGTATCTTCAAGATGGCTCCTCTCCACCACCACTTTGAGAAGTGCGGCTGGAAGGAGACCGACATCGTTTGGCTGTTCACCCTCGTCTCCCTGGTGTTCTGCGCCGCGGCGTGGCTGGGGAGATAAGAGACGGCCCAAAAATCCCAATCCACAGGAAAGAGAGGTGAGGCTCCATGAAATGGCAATTCCCCCGCAAGGTGGCGGATAAGACCCGCGAGATCCTTGGCAAGGCCAAAAAGCAGGCCTCCCGCCATACCTTCAACAAGGAGGGCGCCAAGCGCCTGGGCTCCGACGTGGAGCAGGGCTTGAACGTCCTGGGCGACCGTCTGGACACCGCCATTGAGCCAAACGATCCCATCTACCACGAGCCCGTCCACAAGAAGCCTCCCGTGGAGGAGGACACCGAGCGGGTGCTGACCCGCGGTCCCGTGGACTACTATTTCCTCTTCATCGTGGTGGCCCTCTGCCTCTTCGGCGCGGTCATGGCCTTCTCGGCCAGCTCGGTCTACGCCGCCCAGTACCACGACGATCCCGCCTACTACGTCAAGCGGCATATCATCTACCTGGTCCTGGCCGCCGCCGTAACGGTCCCCTTCGTGCTGAAGGCGCGGCCCTGGTTCTGGCGCTTCTTCGGGGTGGCCTCCTACGCCATTTCGGTGGTGCTTCTCCTGCTGGTGCTGATCATCGGCTCCAGCTACGGCTCGGGCGCCACGAGATGGATCCAGCTGGGACCCATTTCCATCCAGCCCTCCGAGATCGCCAAAATGGCGGTCATTCTCTGCATCGCCCTCATCATGAGCAAGTACGAACGGCAGATCCAAAACCGCCAGAAGTTCGGCGGACAGTTCCGCTACGGCGTGCTGTATCCCATGATCGTCTTCGGCTTCATCTGCGCCCTGGTCATGCTGGAGCATCACCTGTCGGGCATCATCATCATCGGCCTCATGGGCCTTGTGACCATGTACATAGGCGGCACCGACAAGAAGTGGTTCCTGTGGCTCTTTGCCATCGGCGGGACCGCCGTGGTGCTGGTGCTTCTGGTATCGGATTACGCCATGCTCCGCGTCACCACCTGGCTCAATATTGAGAACGTGGACCCCCTGGGCTCGGCCTGGCAGACCCTCCAGGGCCTCAACGCCATCGGCTCGGGCGGCTTCTTCGGCCGCGGCCTGGGCAACAGCCAGCAGAAGTACGGCTACGTCTCCCAGCCCCAGAACGACTTCATCTTCACCATCGTCTGCGAGGAGCTGGGCTTCATCGGCGCCCTGGCTGTGGTCCTGCTCTTCGGCCTCTTGGTCTGGAGAGGCTTCCGCATCGCCGCCAAGGCCCCCGACAAGTTCTGTTCCATCGTGGTCTACGGCCTCATTGCCAAGGTGGCCCTCCAGACCATCCTGAACATCGCGGTGGTGACCAACTCCATCCCCAACACGGGTATCGCCCTCCCCTTCTTCTCCTCGGGCGGTACCTCGCTGATCTTGCAGATCTTTGAGATGGGGATCATACTGTCGATATCGCGGTATTCTTATCAGAAAAGATAAATTGCAGTTTAGCGGTCGGAGATCGAATTCGTAATTCGTAATGCGTAATTCGTAATTGAGGAAGTCTTTCGACGAAGCGAAAGCCGATCATTTGGTGATTCATAAAAATCCTTTTCTTGAATATCTATTATCCATCAATGGAAATTTTGCTATGTTGAGCGATATGATCTATCCCTTACCATAAGATCACATTTTGCCAACGGCAAAATGTTTCATCCATTACGAATTACGAATTGCGAATTACGAATTTGATCGATAAACCCAAATTTGACCCCAAGAAAGGAGCGCCTGTATGCGTATTCTCATGACAGGCGGCGGCACCGCGGGACACGTCAATCCCGCCCTGGCCATCGCCGCGACCATCAAAGAGCATCACCCCGACGCCGAGATCGCCTTCGTGGCGTCCACCCAGCCCCGCGACAAGGCGGTGGACCTGGTGCCCAGAGCGGGATACCCCCTCCACACCGTCCACATCCGAGGCCTGGCCAGGCCCTACTACACTCCCGCCAATCTCAAGCTCCCCTTCCTCATGGTCAAATCCCGCAGGGAGGCGGCGGCCCTCATCCGCGAGTTCAAGCCCGACCTCATCGTGGGTACGGGGGGATTCGCCTGCTGGCCCCTGTGCAGTATGGGCAAGAAAATGGGAGTCCCCACGGTTCTTCACGAGTCCAACGCCATTCTCGGAAAAGCGATCAAGCAGCTCAAAAACAGCGTTGACCTGATCCTGGTCAACTTCGATGAAACCCTCCGCCGCCTGGACGAAAAAGGGAAGCATTCCCCCGCCCTTCGGGTGGGCAACCCCATGATGCCCGGCTTCGCTACCGTCTCCCGTCGGGAGGCCCGCAAGGCCCTGGGGCTTTCCCCCGACGATCTCTACATCCTCTCCTTCGGCGGGAGCCTGGGGGCCGAGTACGTCAACGACGCGGTGGTCAAGCTGGCCGCCGAGCTGACCGAGAATCCTCGGGTGAAGCTCATCCACGCCGCGGGCAAGCGGGACTACGACCGCATCCGCGCCGATTGGGACGCCACCGCCGCAGGCCGATGCGACCGCATGACCCTGGTGGACTACATCTACGATATGCCCATCCGAATGGCCGCCGCCGATCTGGTGATCTCCCGCGCGGGCGCCATGTCCATTTCCGAGCTGGCCTTGACCGGCAAGGCGGCGGTGCTGATCCCCTCCCCCTACGTACCCGAGAACCACCAGTTCAAGAACGCCATGGCCCTGGTGGATCAGGGCGCGGCCATCTGTGTGGAGGAAAAGACCCTCACCGAGGGGGCGCTGACCGCCACCGTGAGGTCCCTCCTGGACAGCCCCGACCGACGCGCCGCCATGGAGGCCCGCATCCGCGACTTCGCCTGCCCCGACGCCAACGAGCGCATTTACGGCTCTCTCATGGGGCTGATGAGGCCCTGATCGTTAAAAATTTCATCAAAGGAGCTGGAGACAGTATGAAAAAGATTCGCATACCCCGCCCCCGAAAAACGCGTACTTTCTCCGAGAAATTCGGACGGAACAGCCGCCCCTTCGGCAGCGGGGAGAAGCATACCCCCGCCGATTACGGCTCCATTCCCTTCCTCCTGCTCTGTATGCTGGGAGGTGTTGTCCTGACCGTAGCGGTGATGCTTTTGGGCAAGCTCTGGAAGGTGACCGATATCACCGCCGCCGAGGGGAGCTACTATTCCTCCTCCGCCGTGGTGGCCTCTCTGGGGGTGGAAGCGGGGGACGAGATGTTGGGCTTCGATGGCTCTACCGCGATCAAGGAGCTTCGTCAGCGGCTGCCCCTTCTGGACCGCGTTAAGGTCCGCAAGCACCTGAACGGCACGGTCTCGGTGACCTTCACCGAGGTGGAGGAGCTGTACTACACCCAACACAACCAGAACTACTACATCATCGACGCTAAGACTCACGAGGTCCTCTGCGTCATGGCCAAGCCCGACGAGGCCCGACGGGTGGGAGCGGTCTACCTGGGCCTTCCCGAGTGTACCCGCGTGCGGGTGGGGGAGGAGCTGAGCTTCGTGGTCCTGCCCTACGCCCCCGAGACAGAGGCCCCCGAGATCTCCACCTACGAGCTGGAGACCGACGAGCCCGAGAAGGAGAACGCCTACGTCTTCGACTTCGTGGAGACTCTCATGTCCTCCACCCTCTCCGAGCGGGTGGTGGGCATGGAGCTGGGGGACCGCTACGACCTCTGGCTGATGCTGAACGGCGGGGTGCGGGTGAAGGTAGGCGGCATGGACGAGCTGGAGCGCAAGCTCTCGGTGGTGGACAGCGCCCTTTCCAAAATGGCTCAGGACGGAGGCCTGTCAAGCGGACTGCCCATCCTGGTGGACGTGTCCGACCCCGCCCGCGTCATCTGCCGCGTTTCCCCCGAGATCGGGCTGCCCGACTGGGCCCTGAACCTCGCGTCCTGATCCGGGGAAAAACGGAAAAGCATTCGTCCCACATTCCCCATGCGGGCAGCTCACGGCAGGTGGGCTGCCCCTTTCGTTGCGGAAGATGTAAATTTTTCATAAACTTCATAAAAACTATTGCAATTTTCGCGAAAAAGATATATTATATATGTATGGTGTATAATCCTGCCCGAAATACGGTGGGACGAGGCGCCGCGAAGCCCTTGGACGGGGGTCAAGGCGTCCACATATGTCGAAAAAGATTTTTTCGGGAGGAAGAAAACATGACTTTTGAACACGATGATACCTACGAGTCCGGCGTAAACATTAAAGTAATCGGCGTCGGCGGCGGCGGAAATAATGCCGTTAACCGTATGATCACGTCCAACATCCGCGGCGTCGAGTTCGTCGCCATCAACACCGACCGTCAGGTCCTGCGCCGCTCCGACGCCTCCATGCAGCTGGTCATCGGCGAGAAGCTGACCAACGGCTTCGGCGCGGGCGCCAATCCCCAGATCGGCGCGAGAGCCGCTGAGGAGTCCATCGAGGAGATCAAGGCTCTGCTGGACGGCACCGACATGGTCTTCATCACCGCCGGTATGGGCGGCGGCACCGGTACCGGCGCGGCTCCCGTGGTGGCCCGCGTGGCTCACGAGATGGACATCCTGACCATCGGTATCGTCACCAAGCCCTTCGGCTTCGAGGGTAAGCGCCGTATGGACCAGGCTCTGGCCGGTATCGCCGAGCTGAGCCAGTACGTGGATTCCCTGGTGGTCATCCCCAACGACCGCCTGAAGCAGGTCACCGACACCCGCATCACCCTCCAGAACGCCTTCGAGGTGGCTGACGGTGTGCTGGCCCGCGGTACCCAGAGTATCTCCGACCTCATCAGCGTCTCCGCATTCATCAACCTGGACTTTGCCGACGTCTGCTCGGTCATGAAGAACGCCGGCCACGCGCACATGGGTGTTGGCTCCGCTACCGGTAAGGATAAGGCAGAGCTGGCCGCCAAGGCCGCCATCTCCAGCCCCCTGCTGGAGTCCTCCATCACCGGCGCTCACGGTATCCTCATCAACATCACTGCTTCTCCCGACGTCGGTCTGGAGGACGTGGATGTGGCTTCCAGCCTGATCGCCGCCGAGGCCGCTCCCGATGCCAATGTCATCTGGGGTGTGAACTTCGACGACGAGCTGGAGGACGAGATGCGGATCTCCATCATTGCTACCGGCTTTGATAACCAGAAGTGCTTTGCCAAGCCCGCCGCCGCTCCCGTGGCCGCTCCCGCTGCTCCCGCTGCTCCCGCCGATCCCGTGGAGGCTCCCAAGGCCG
>JAGAIH010000242.1 GCA_017626655.1 Clostridia bacterium
GGAAGCGGCCCAGATCATCCGTACCGTCAAGGATCCCCGCGTCAGCGAGGCCTTCGTCAGCGTCACCGGCGTGGAGGTCACCCCCGACCTGAAGTACGCCAAGATCTTTTATTCCCATATGCAGGGGGACAAGAAGACCGTGAAGAAGGGTCTGGAGTCCTCCGCCCCCTATATCCGCGGTCAGCTGGCCAAGAGCCTCAACCTCCGCATCACCCCCGAGCTGACCTTCGTGGAGGACACCTCCATCGCCTACGGCGCCAAGATCGAGAAGATCATCAGCGGCTTCACCTACACCGAGGACGCCCCCGAGGAGGCCGCCGAGACCTCCGCTCTGGACGATCTTTTGGACGAGGACGAGGACTGATCCGCCATGTATCAGAAGCTCACCTTGACCGAGACCGCCGCCCGCCTGCCTGCGGGCTTGCCCACTCTCATCCTCTTCCACCGCCACCCCGACGGAGACGCCGTAGGCGCGGGCTTTGGCTTGAAACTCATTCTGGAGGCCATGGGCTGTACCGTCTGTTGCGTCTGCGAGGACGAGATCCCCGAGCGGTTGCGCTTTCTCACCGAAGGACTGCAAGACAGCATCCTGAAGGAGAATCTTCCTACCGATTTCGTGCCTACTCAAATTATTTCGGTGGACACCGCCTCCCCTGCCCAGGCGGGGGTGCTGTACCCCGACTACGAGGGCAGATTTGACCTCATGATCGACCACCACGCGAAAGGCGAGATGTACGCCGACGGCTACATCGACGGCTCGGCCTCCTCGGCGGGAGAGCTGATCTACCGCCTGTCCCGGGAGCTGGTGATGATGGGCCGTCTTGCCGCCATCCCCGAGGGGGTGGATCGCCTTCTGTACGCCGCCGTCAGCTCGGATACGGGCTGCTTCCGCTACAGCAACGCCTCCCCCGAGACCCACCGCGCCGCCGCCGCCCTTCTGGAGGCGGGCTTTGACTCCGCCGACCTCAACCACCGCCTTTTCGGGGTGAAGTCCTACAAGCTCCTCCAGGCCGAGAAGGTGGGCTTTGACCGTCTGAAGCTCTACGCCGACGGAAAGCTGGGCATCGTGGCTATGCCCTATGCGGTCATGGAGCAGTACGGCTTTACCGACGAGCATCTGGGGACTTTGGTGGACGTAGCCCGCGGACTCCAAGGAGTTCAGGTGGCCGTCGCCATCCGCCAGCCCAAGGCCGAGGGGGTCTACCGTGTGTCCATGCGCTCCTCCTGTGACGTGGACGTGGCCGCCATCTGCGCCGAGTTCGGCGGCGGCGGGCATATCAAGGCCGCAGGGTGTACCGTGAGCTGTGAGGGCGGGATGGACGAGGTTGTTGAGGCAATCGCCAAAATAGTGGAGGCTGAATTGTGCAATTATTAACCTTCATTTTAGATTCGGATTTTTCGGGTGGCATTGCGCTTTTGGCAATCGTTGCCGTCGCGGGTCTCGTCGCCTGGCTCTTTTGCCGGATTCACCGAAAGAGGATCCAATTTGTCTCGGAAACGAGCGAATTGCTTTTGCATCTGAAAAAGATCAACGGCCGTTTTGTTTTTCAGTCCTTTACTTCCGGGTTTCAATATCGGAAAATATTGAAATCCAAATCGCAGTTTGACCGAACTCGATTTCCAGACATCTTGGAGGAATGGGTTTTTTATCACGAATTTGATGTCAAAAAAGCATTGGATATGGCGAACAAAAACCGTGAGCTTTTCGAGCAATATATACAAGAATATGAATCGGCAATTCGCGAAGATGCCTTGGTACATCATGCGTATCACGACAAGTATTCCTATTTCCGCCGATATGAAGAACACTTGGCTTCGAAGGAAATGTCAAATCCTCCCCGAAGTATATCCGTATTGATCCATAAGCAATATACAAGCCCGCAGGGAAGAAACCACTATCATGATGAGCAGCTGTATACGCAGGCCATGATTGTGAATGCATTGCTCAAGAATCAGCTCATACGCGAAAAGCAGGATGAAAAGCAACGGGAACGTGCTCTTATGACAGACCGCTTGCGATATGAGATTTTGCGCAGAGACGGATTCAAATGTCAAATATGCGGAGCTACGGCAGATGACGGAGTAAAGCTCCATGTGGATCATATCAAGCCCGTATCAAAGGGCGGTAAAACCGAGAGGAATAATCTCCGTACATTATGCGAACGGTGTAATTTAGGGAAAGGCGCGGAATACGATCCCAACGGTAAAAACTAATTATTTTCATGATTGAATAAACCTCCCCGCGTGTGGTCATGCTAACCCCATCACGCAAGGAGGTTTTTTCTATGCCCAAAAAATTTTACGTAGCCATCGTGGTCCTTCTGGTGACCCTGATGGCCCTCAGCTTCCTGCCCGTCCACGGCGAACGGGCGGTCTACGACACGGTGGTGCGGCTCCACGTGCTGGCCAACTCGGACAGCGAGGCTGACCAGACCCTCAAGCTCAAGGTGCGGGATGCCGTCCTGGCGGCGTCGGCGCCCCTGGTGAAGGACTGCGCCACCCAAGCCCAGGCGGTGGAGGCTCTCACCGCCCACCTGTCCGATCTGGAGTCCGCCGCGCTCGCCGTCGTTGAGTCCGAGGGGTACGACTACCCCGTGACGGTACTCCTGGGGGAGGAGGACTATCCCACCCGCACCTACGAGTCCTGCGCCTTCCCTGCGGGGACCTACGTCTCCCTTCGCGTCCTCATTGGCTCGGGGGAGGGGCAGAACTGGTGGTGCTGTCTCTTCCCGCCCCTCTGCCTGTCGGCGGCCACCGTCAAACAGGACAACGAGGATGCCTTCATTCAGGTGGGGCTGACCAAGGATCAGTACGGCATCATCACCGAGACGGGAAAGACCAAGTACAAGGTGCGCTTCAAGCTCCTGGAGGTGCTGGAGGACTGGTTTGGTTGAGTGGAGCATATAAAAGGGACTACCCACGGCGGAGTAGTCCCTTTTTGCGTTATTCATTGTCCGAGAAGGGGTCGAAGGTCTTCTCAAATTCCTCCACGGCCTGGGGGTCGTACTCATCCCCCGCGCCGAAGTCGAAGAAGCCGCCGTTGAGGATGACCAGGGTACCCGTCTGGTCGATGTCCAGAGTGACGTACAGCTCCTCGGGGACGGGGTATTCGGTGCGACTTCCGTCGTCGGTGAGGAAGGTCACCAGGAAGGAGACCCCCGTCTTGGGGCGCTTGTTGCCCCCCACGTTGCCGGTCACCACCCGCATATCCACCACGCGGGCGGGGAAGCCCTCGGGCTCGGGAGGCATCCAGTCCTCGCCACAGTCATCATCCTCGTCAAGGTCGCCGTCGGTCTCGTCACCGTCGTCATCGCCATCGGTCTCCCCGACGGACTCGGCAGGATCCTCCTCGGCCTCCTCGGGATGCTTTTTGGCGCGGCGGACGCTCACCGCCAAGAACACCACCAGACCGATCAGGATGGCGGCAAAGACCAGGGTAAAGATCAGATCGACGGTCAGAAAGGAAAGGTCAAACATGGCAGACTCCTTTTTTGATTCATAATTCGGAATGGGGGACGCAAATGGGGGGTATCGTACATACCGTGTATCAAATAGCCAAGCGGCAACGCGGAGGTGGACGGCCGTCGGAGGCCGTTCCCCCATCACCTTACCAGATTCACCACCACCCCGAACAGCCACAGTGCCACGGCGGCGATACCGGCGGGGGAGGCGAAGGCGGCGAGGAGGGCGCGGGGCCACTGACGGGCGGGGAGCCTGTTGAGGCCGGGGGTGGAGATCTCCTCGGGGCTGTCCAGAAGGTCGGCGCGGGCGCGGCGGCGGAGGATACGGGCCACCTCGCCGCAGAAGAAGGCCGAGGACAGGAGCAGGAGGGCGATGAGCAGCACCACCAAAAGCCCGATGCTTCCCGTGCTCTTGCAGTAGCCCGACAGGCCCGCCTGGACGAAGATGCCGAAGAGGTTGTAGCACAGGTGGACGATCATGGCGGCGATGGAGGAGCGGGTGACGTACATGACCAGGGCCAGGAGCAGCCCCGAGAACAGGTAGACGGGCAGGGCGGTGAGGTCGAAGTGGAGGAAGGCGAAGAACAGGGCGCTGACCGTGGCGGCGTAGAGGATGCCGTGCTTTTCATGCTCGGCGCAGAGGATGCCGCGGAAGACCAGCTCCTCGCAGAAGGCGGGAAGCAGACCGTAGGCCAGGATCAGACGGATGGTGGCGCCCACGGTGCCGTCGTTGACCGAGGCGAAGGTATCGTACAGGGTAAAGGAGGGCTGGGCGGTCATCATGCCGCAGAGCATACCCAAGAGGGTACAGCCCGTGATCAGCATGAGGGAGGCCGACAGGAGCAGGAACAGATGGGCCAGCTTGATCTTTCCGAAGCGCAGAGCCTTGACATAGTTCCCGGGCTTCAGCCGCACGTAGAGGTAGGCGGGGATGGGGAAGATCATGAGCTGGAGCAGGATGATGGAGAGGTACTGGCTCTCGCGGGAGAGGAAGGCGGCGTCAATGAGGCGGGAGAGCAGGAGCAGAGCGTAAATGATCAGCACCAGCACCGTGGCCGAATTGGATACGGCGCGCTTTCCCCGCAGAAAGTCCTGCTGCTTGGGGGTAAATCGGGACAGAAAGGACTTTTTCCCGGGCGTTTCACTGTTGCCGGGCGGTGGGGTCGGGATGTTGGTTTCAGAATCCATGGGGAATGGTCATGCTCCTTTCGTCGAGGATGATGTGGACGGGGATATCGTGGGCTGCTCTGGGGAGGGCGGCGGCGCGGCAGACCGAGTAGGCCAGGCCTACCGCCGTGTGAGGGATTGCCGACTCCCGCAGGAAAGAGAGAAAGCGGTCGTAGTAGCCTCCTCCGTAGCCGAGGCGGTAGCCCTCACCGTCAAAGGCCAGGGCGGGGACCAGGATGAGAGCGCGGGAGAAGTCGCTACCTGCCAGCACGGGGCAGGATCCGTCGGGCTCGGGAATGCCGAAGCGGGCGGGGGTGAGGCGGGAGAAGTCCCCCTCGGGCAGAGCGCGAAAGACCATGCGGCCCTCGTCGGCTCCCGTGACCGTCACGGGGAGCGCGACGGTCTTGCCCTCGGAGGCGGCCCGTTGGAGGATGGGATCGGTGTTCAGCTCCCCCCGCACCGAAATATACCCGCAGATTACGGGGGCATCCCGCCACGCGGGGAGGGCGAAGAGCCTTTCGCGGATGGCGGCCTCGGCGGCTTCCCGTGCGTCGGGAGTCAGGCCCCCGCGCAGAGCGGAGAAATGCCGTCGGAGGGTGGTTTTGTCGGTCATATCACAAAGACTGGATGGCGGAGCGGATCTCTCCCGTCTTTTCGGGGGATACCAGGGCGGAGATTATCTCCAAGCCGAACTCCTGGGCCACGCCCATGCCGGCGGCGGTGATGACCCTGCCGTCGCGGATGACCTTGCCGCCCACGGTGGCGCCCGCAAGGTACTCCTCGAAGCCGGGGAAGCAGGTGGCCCGCTTGCCCGCAAGGTAGCCCCGCTTGCCCAGGACCAGGGGCGCGGCGCAGATAGCGCAGAGGTAGGCGTCCTTGGCGGCGGCCAGCTCC
>JAGAIH010000243.1 GCA_017626655.1 Clostridia bacterium
CCGCTGACCTGGGAGATGCCCAGATGGAGCAGGCGGGAGCGGACGGCCTCGCTCTCACGGGTGGAGATGATCATGCCCGTGTAGGGGACCGCCAGGCGGATGCAGGCGGTGATGTGGGCGAAGGTCTCGTCGTCGATGCCGTTGTCGAACTGGTCGGGGTCGATGTCGGAGGCCCGCTTCAGACGGGGGACACTGATGGTGTGAGGGCCGACACCGTGGACGGCCTCCAGATGCTCGGCGTGCATGATGAGGCCTGCGAACTCATACTTGTACAGCTCCAGGCCGAAGAGGACGCCCAGACCCACGTCGTCGATACCGCCCTCCATGGCGCGGTCCATGGCCTCGGTGTGGTAATCGTAATCGTGCTTGGGACCCGTGGGATGGAGTTTCAGGTAGCTCTCCTTGTGGTAGGTCTCCTGGAAGAGGATGTAGGTGCCGATGCCCGCCTCCTTGAGCTTGCGGTAGTTTTCCACCGTGGTGGCGGCGATGTTGACGTTGACGCGGCGGATGTCGCCGTTCTTGTGATGCACCGAGTAGATGGTCTTGATGCACTCCAGGATGTACTCGATGGGGTTGTTCTTGGGGTCCTCACCCGCCTCAATGGCCAGGCGCTTGTGGCCCATATCCTGGAGGGCGATGACCTCGGCGCGGACCTCATCCTGAGTCAGCTTCTTGCGGGGGATCTGCTTGTTCTTCAGATGGTAGGGGCAGTAGACACAGCCGTTGACGCAGTAGTTGGAGAGGTAGAGGGGGGCGAACATGACGATGCGGTTGCCGTAGAAGGCCAGCTTGATCTCCTCGGCGATTTTATAGATCTCTTGGATCTTCTCGGGGATATCGCAGGCCAGAAGCACGGATGCCTCGCGGTGGGAGAGCCCCGCGCAGACGTAGCCGGTCTCGGTCTTTTGGGGTCTGGCCTTATCCAGGATGGAGTCGATCAGCTCTACGTTGCGCTTGTTGGCCTCGGCGTAGGCCAGGGTCTCGCGGATCTCGCCGTCGTGGATGAATTCTTCTGCTTTGAGGGATTTGGGGTTGTAGTTTGCCATGATGATGTTCCTTTCTTACGGTCAGAAATGTACTTTCCGATCAGATATATAAATGATAAATTGAAAACTTAACGGAAAATGGAGAAGATTGTCTATTTCTTCACGTCTCCCCTGGCGGTGACCACCTCGTAGCCGATGGAGGCCATGCGGCGCTCCAGCTCCGCCTTACTCTGGGCGGACTCGGCGCCGTCCGAGATCTTGTTATCGTAGAGCATATACTTCTTCCGCACCGAGGCGGGGGAGAGGTTGGGCATGACCACATTGGCGCCTGCCAGGATCCCCAGCTCGCGGCCCTCGGGATGGATGGTACCCAGGGCGGTGGTGGAGGGCAGGAGGACGGGGGGATGGATGAGGCGGACTATGGAGAGGAGGTAGCAGGTCAGCTCCAGGGTCCCCGCGGGGAAATCGGCGAAGACCGTATCCTTGTGGGGGATGAAGGGGCCGATACCGCACATATCGGGCTTGAATGCCTCGATGAATTTCAGGTCGCGGGCGATGTCCTCGTCGGTCTGGTAGGGGGAGCCTACCATGAAGCCGCAGCCAACCTGATAGCCGATCTCCCGCAGGTCGTAGAGGCATCGCATCCGCTCGTCGAAGGACAGGGGGGCGGGATGGAGTTTTTCATAATGGGACTTGGTGGCGGTCTCGTGGCGGAGCAGGTAGCGGTCGGCTCCCGCGTCGTAGAGCTTTTGGTAGCTCTCCCGTGAGCGCTCGCCCAGGGAGAGGGTGACGGCGCAGTCGGGGTGGGCCGCCTTGATGGCGCGGAGCAGGGAGGTGAGTCGCTCGTCGGTGAAGTAGCCGTCCTCGCCGCCCTGGAGGACGAAGGTGCGGAAGCCCAGCTCATAGCCCTCGGCGCAGGCCGACAGGATATCCTCCTCGGTGAGACGGTAGCGGTCGCAGTTGGGATTCCCCGCGCGGATGCCGCAGTAGCGGCAGTCGTTCTTGCAGATGTTGCTGACCTCGATGAGGCCGCGGATGTATACCGTGTTGCCGTAGATGGCCTGTCGCTTCTCGGCGGCCGCGGCGGCGAGGCGGGCGGCGGTGTCGGGGGTTCTTTCCTTTATCAGTAAAGCATATTCCGGGACGGTGAGGCTCTCCCCCGCTGTCAGCCTGTGGATAAGGGCGCGGAGATCAGCCATGGGCGCCTCCCTTCACGCTTGAGTAGGCGGTCTTGACGCTGACTCCCGAGAGGTTGCCGATCTTGCCCGCTAAGGCGGATATGGTGTTGTCGGGGGCGTCCAGGGCGATGCTGATGATGCTGATGCCCCGCTCACGGTAGGGGATGCCCATGCGGCCGATGATGTAGGGGCCGTATTCGTGGAGCAGGGCGTTCAACGGCTCCACCGAGTCGGGGGCCTCCACGATGATGCTCATGACGGCGACTCTGGTTTCCATGCGATCCCTCCTTGTGCAAACAGAAAATGCCCTACCCGACGGATGGGGTACGGCACACGGACAAAGACCGACGGCTCCCGCGGGAGGTCGGCTGTATGATTCGGTTGACCGCACCTTTCAGTCAGAACCCCATTGGGAACTTTCCGTCAGATACAAGTATATTATAGACCGAAAAAACGATTCTGTCAAGGGCCTGGGGTGAATTTTTTTGCAAAAATAACACTAAAAAGATGATAATTCGTGAAATTGTTCAAAACACAACCAAACGGTACTGGTATGTGAATATAATGTGAATTTTTTGGTTGAATCGGGAAAATGGCTTGAAAAAGATTGTCAAATATGGTACAATACAAGAGAATATGATGGCAAACTGGCCTAATTATGTCTGTTTTCGTCAATGCCCGTAGTGTTTCTGTTTATGGGATAATTGTCGAAAAGTATATGTGATCTAAGAGTTTTTTGAAAGGGGGGGTTTCGTGGAGGAGCTTGTGGAAAGGGCCGATCGCAGTCCCGGGAGACGGTTCCGGATCAAGTCGGGATACGCGATACGCGCTTTTTTGGACGAATATTTGATCATTCCCGTAGACGACCCCGGGGCGAACGACTCAAAAATGGCCGTACTCAGTCCTGTGGCGGAATTCATCTGGTCGCTCCTGGAGGTACCCCGCACCGTGGGGGAGATTCTGGACGCGGTCACAAGTGAGTTTGAAGTGGATTCCGATGTGGCTGAATCGGATATCATAGAATTTTTGCAAGAATTAGAGAAGCATCAGTTCCTGTTATTGGAGGATGAAACAATATGAGCATTCTGAAAACAACCAAGCGCCTGCTGGCGGCTGTGCTGAGCCTTGTCATGGTGATGGGCGTCCTTTCGGGCATTCCCCTTACCGTCGCGGCTGAAGCGCAGTATGATTTTGATGCCCTGGAGATCTACAACGGCGGTAAGCTGAGCGGAGATGCCTATGGGGCATTGGATGCAAGCGAAACCGACGGCGTATGGATCAGCCGCGCGCAGCTTTTTAATCCTCTGAAGGCTAAGGCCGAGTTGAAGGGATTGGATTACACCAAGGCGACTGTCGCGCTGACTGACACAACCGGCTCTGCTGCCGCTTACGGTCACGTTCAGCTTACCGACGAGGGGATCCTTTTCCGGACGGACCGCGTCGGCGCCGAGACCTTCTACTATACGGTAACCGTTGGCGGTATCTGCTACGGTCCCATCCCCGCTCACGTATACACCTATGGCGTGGCCGACAGCGTTTTCGTCCTGGATTACAGCCTTCCCGTGGAGCTTTACGCGGGAGAGCACGGTCTTGCTTCCAACGACGTTCTGTACCTTTCCGCCAACCCCAATGCCGTCTGCAATCTGGTTGTTTCCGACGGCAAGAAGGGTGCCTATGGCGATTTTGCTGTGGCCGAGGAGTCTCTTGTGTACACCGTGAAGGAGTTCATGAACGGCGTGGATACCATGGAGATCCGCGTGGAGATTCTGGCCCCCGGTGCTACCGAGGTCACCGATGCCACTACCGGCGTTATCCTGACCCAAACCGTCACCGTTGCTCCCGCCAACGTTACGTACTACGAGGATGACTTTGACGGGATCACCTACGTCAATACCGGCAGCGATGCTACGGGCAATATCTGGGCTGTCTACGAGGGCACCCAGGTCGGTGCCGAGCAGAGCGCGGACCAGGATATGAACTATGGCTCTGACCCCAACTACGCCACCAATAAGACCGATATCTACAACAATCTGGAGTTGAAGTATCTGGAGCATATCCCGGACAAGAGCATCCTCGATCAGGTCGGCGACGATATCTTCAAGACCATGTACGGTAAGTCCTTTGAGGACGGCTCCTACACCGACGAGGATATCCTGCACGTCCTGTACGGTGACGCCTCCAACGATACCATCCACGCCATGTCCATCCACACCAAGACCGCGGCCGAGCTTATGTCCTTCACCTTCAGAGGTACCGGCTTTGAGATCGTGGGCCGCACCACCGCGGATGCCTACGCCGTGCTGACGATCAAGATTGAGAATCTGGACAACGGCACCGTGAAGGCGGTTCCCGTGATCACCGAGAGCGTGGGCGGCGACCTGACTCAGGTTCCCTTTGTGGCTCGCAAGAATCTGGCTATGGGCAACTACAAGATCACGGTCTACGGCTCCAACTACAACGAGACCTACCGCATGGTGTACGTTGACGGTGTCCGCGTCTATCAGCCTATGACCGTAGAGGAGAGCGCTCCCCTCTACAAGGCCGACGAGGTCGATGCCACCTTCAACGAGATCAAGACCGAGATCAGAAACGGCAATATCGTGTACGGTCAGATCGACGGCGATATGAGCGATTCCGTCGGCCTCGCTTCCCAGTGGAACTTCGGTACGACCATGATTGAGAACCGTGATGATTCGCAAAACCTCACCCTGGTCCCGACGCCCGACGGTGAGGATGGCCTTGACCTGTACATGAGCTTCGGTCCCAACAACGAGATCTACATGAGCAACCCCGTCAGAGATGACACGATCAAGGGGAACTACCTGACCTACATTGCCTTCTACGTGGAACTCGACGAGAGCTATGAGGGCGAGAGAAGCATCCAGGTCGGCGCGCACCTGAAGGGTACCGGCGCCAACTTCGGTCTGAACGATCAGTCCGTTGAAATGGTCTACGGTGTCAACTCCTCGGATATCGTGAACAAGACCCACACCCATACCGTTGCCGGCGGCACCGAGCAGTACTTCAGCATTGACTGCGATCTGACCTTCCTGAACCCCAACGGCCCTAAGCGCGCTCTGGTGATCATTGGTACCAGAGATGACAACATGAACGTTCTGGCCCTGACCAACATCAAGCTGAACGGATATCGGTTGGCTGACGGCATCGCCGCCGAGCTACTGGCTGTTCAGGATGTCTACGATGCCGGTGCCAGCATACTCATGGGAGCTACGGTGGATATTGCCCGCGCACTGGCTAACGTTGGCAAAGAAGATTGACACGGAGGTTAACCATGGAAAACCAAAAAAGAAAATATAGCAAGCCTACGATCCATGTAGAAGTCATGTGTCTGGATATGCCCGTTGCCTCGGCTTGTCAGGCTTATGGAGAGTCCCCCGAGCTTCAGGCTCAAGGATGGTTTTCCGGAAACTCCGGGACCTGTTCATTTTTTTTCGACGACTCCAACGATCAAGGTGGGGTCTTGAATGAGCTGGGCGATACCATTTGCTACCATAGCCACGTGAGGACGACGTTAACTTCTTGATGCACTCGCGTTCATATTTCTACAATCTGCGGTTCGCGGGGATGCTCTTTCGCATCCTCGCGCCGCGTCCCCTATGCTTGCCTGAGAATCTTCGGCCCTTTCTGATCGGTGAACCCACCGAGCAAGAGCCGGATTGGGTCATAGAGGTTATATTTGGTTCCCAAGGCATCACGTATGGTCAGAATGATCATGTCACACGATTTCCCCGGAAAGACGGAGAAGGCTTCCTTCGGGTTGTTCCGGCCGACAGTCGTGGCATTTGTCGGCTTTTCGTTCCCGACGATATCGCGGACAAGTTCTGTATCAACGCCAATTGGATGCTGTTTTTGATGATGGAACGGCTGCTCCTCCCCCATGACCGCATCATTCTCCATTCATCCGCGGTCATTCACGAAGGAAAAGCGATCCTTTTCACGGCCCCCTCGGGGACCGGAAAATCTACCCAGGCCTCCCTGTGGGAGAGCTACCTCGGCGCCGAGGTCATCAACGGAGATAAGGTCATTGTCTCCGCGGATGGGGACAAGCCCATTGCCTATGGAGGTCCTATTGCCGGTACCTCCCACATCTTTCGAGACCTTCAGGCTCCTATCGGAGCTATCGTGTATCTGCGCCAAGGAAAAAATAACGAGTTGACCTTCCTGGATCAGCGGCACGCCTTCATGGCTCTGTACAGCCAGACCGTGAAGAGTCGGGACGACCGGGAATTCAATCAGGCTCTTTTACCGTTGATCGCGAGCATTGTCGAGAAAGTACCCGTAATTGATTATTTCTGCCGACCTGATTTCTCCGCGGTGGACTATCTGCGGAGTCAGCTGAAATAACGTCGGAGAGATAGAAAAGCGAGGTTTATATGAGTACCCGTATTACAAAACGCGCGTTGTCCCTGTTTCTGACGGTTTGCATCCTGTTTTCCAGCCTGACCGTTACCGTTATTGCCGAGGATGGCCTTTGGACCCCCTCCGAGAATACCAAGATCTTCGTTGACGTGGATTCCGTGGAGTTCTTTGAGAATCTGAACTATGAGGCAAACTTCTTTGCCTCTGAGTATGAGGCTGTGCTCGGTACCGCTCCGACCGTTACCATGGGTCACGCCAACGAGGTCGGTAGCGTTGACATCCTCCTGACCCGAAAGGCAAGTGTACCCGCCCAGGGCTACGAGGTCAGCGTCGACGGCTCTCAGCTGACCGTCGCCGCCTCGGATGATGACGGACTTTTCTATGGCTGGCATTACGTTATCAAGCAGTTGAAGGCCCACGGAAAGGTTTCCGAGGCCAGCGAGACGCCCGACGTCCCCGAGCGTTCGGTCTCGTTGGATAACGGCCGCAAGTATTATTCGGTGGATTGGATCAAGCAGCTCATCCGCGAGATGGCATGGTCCGATATGAACACCCTGGTCCTGCACTTCTCCGAGGACATGGGTCTTGGCCTGGAGTCCAAGCTCTATCCCTGGCTGAACGGCCGCGACGGTCGTTTCTGTGCCCAGGCTACCCTGGAGGAGGATTTTGACGACCGCTACCTGACTCAGGAGGAGTTCCTGGAGATTGCTGAGTACGCCAAGGCCTACCACGTTGACCTGGTTCCTTCCATGGAAACCCCCGGACAGATGAACTATATCGTATATATGTTCAATCTCCGCGCGATGCAGAAGGACGGTTTTACCTTCAGCTATGAGGGCAAGACCTACAACACCGTCTACAACGGTACTGCTTATGAGGGCTACGAGGTGGCCGAGGACGGCACCCAAAAGCTGATCTTTACCTCCAAGTACGGTATCGGCAACTACCTGTACCTGGCTGAGGACGGTACCTCCGCCGTGGTTCAGGGCTCCAGCATTCCCAAGGATCCCTTCGTTATGAACCGATCCCGCGGCATCGATATCTCGAACGAGATCGCCGTCGCCTTCACCAAGAGCCTGATCGCCGAGTATGCGGAGCTGTTCCGCGGCGTGGGCGCCACCAAAATTGATCTGGGCGGCAGTGACCCCCTGGGCGATGGCGGTACCCTTACGGACGGCAGCAAGTGGCTCCAGCTGGATCATTGGAAGGCATACGCCATCGAACAGACCGGAAACAGTAAGGCTGTAGCTTACGACGCCTATATCCTGTACCTGAACGACCTGAATACTCTGGCGCGTGAGCTTGGCTACGACTCGGTCCGCGTTGCTCACGATACAGTGCTTCGGACGCAGGATACCGAATGGAACGGAGTGGCTCAACTGGATACCAACGTAGACGTGTGGTTCCGCGCGACCGGTGCGAATACGGCCTGGACCTATACGGGCGCGGGCTACCAGGTATATAACGCTCTGAAGGACTACACCCGCTATACCATGACCGGGAGCTATTACGGCTCCGGAGCCTCCGCGGAGGATCTCTACACCGAGTGGTGCCCCTACCGTTTCGATCCCCATAACAAGACTCTGGGCACCGGTGACAACGCCGCTATTGGTAATGCCAACGTACTGGGCGGAACTCTGGAAATCCGTTGCGACAACCCGACTCTCCGCACGGAGGACGGCGTTATGGAGGACGTTCTCCCCATGATCCGCGCGACCGGCGCCAAGGCTTGGGACTCTACCAAGAATGCCCGGGTCTCCTATACGGATTTCTTCGCCGATTGGAATCGGATCGGAGAGACCGTAGATGTTAATCTTGCCGCTATCAATAGCTTCATCCCCGATCCTGCCGCTCTGCGCGCCGCCGTCAGGGACTCCGCTACGGTAGACGTTACTGCTTACGGCGAGATCAGTTACGGTATCTACATGACTGCCGTCCGCGAGGGTCAGGCCGTTCTGGACCGCGGCGCCGTCTCCCAGGCTGAGATCGATCAAGCCGTCCTGGCCATTCAAAACGCCAAGGCCGCTCTCACCACCGACAAGGGGGCTTTGGAGGCCGCGATCGCCGAGGCTGAATCCATCACCGAGGATATGTACAGCCCCGCCTCTTATACCGCCTACATGAATGCCGTGGAGGCCGGGCGCGATGTGTTGGCGAATACCCATGCCCCTCAAAGCGAGATTATTGCCGCCTGCAATGCCATTCTGGCTGCCAAGGCGCAGCTGACCGCTGACAAGGCCGCTCTGCGAAACGAGTTGGATAGTACCCCCTCTCTGGACACCATGGATCTCTCCCGTTTCCCCGAGGAGATTTTGGACCTATACAATGATGCTCTGGCGGATGCAGAGGCCGTTCTGGCCGATCCTGCCGCAACTCAGTCCCGAGTTGACGAGGCTTTGGAGGCGTTCCAATACGCGAAGGGATATTTCTTCGTTGACTATTCCGCTTTGGAGGCAGAGGTGGCCAAGGCTGATGAGGTTGAGGCGAATAAGGATCTGTATGCTCCCTTCTACTATGAGGACTATATGTATGCCATCCATGAGGCCAAGACCTACTATCTTGGAGAAGATGCGTATCCTTTCCATCAGACTCATGTGGATGCTATGACGAGTATGCTGAGATCAGGACATTTTAACTTGGTCAATTACTGCACCGCCGCGCAGCTGACCAAGGACATCGTAAAGCTGATCGAGCGCTACTATAACGAGGATCTTCCTCTCTTCAAGAGCGGTGTCTACTCGGTTGAGATGTGGATGTTCTATTCTTCTATCATCAAGGGTGCGGAGAATTTGATCCTTGGTAGTTATACCTATGGCCAGATCGAAGACCGTATCGAGCTGATTGATGAGTATCGCAATATGCTGATCCCCGAGGCGATGGTCACCCAAAGCCGCCGCGATATCATCAAGGGGGTGAGCTCTCAGGTTACCAACGCCAACGCGGGTTCTGTCGTGCGTTTGCAGGTGGATACCATTCGCTCCTTTGATTCTTCCTCTGTCATAGTTCTGGATGAGAATGGCTTCATGGTCACCATGAGAGCTCTCAGTGTAGCTCCCTTCAATCGCCGAAAGCCCAATCAGAAGCTGCTCTACGTGGATATTCTCCCGGATTTGAAGCCCGGTACCCACACCTATACGGTCTATGCGGCAGATCCTACGGCGACCCATCCTTTCGTGCTCTTCTGCGGAGACCCCGTTGAGATTTCCATTACCGTTAATTGATCCACGTAAACATGGAGGGTGGGTTCTCAGGAACCCACCCTTTTGATTCCGTAGAAAGGAGGAAGTATGGCGGATCAATCAATCAAGAGCTTCGTCTACCGAGCCGGAGCGGCCAAGCGGATGCCGGTAAGCGGCACCTTTGAACTGACCCCTCGGTGTAATTTGTCCTGTAAAATGTGTTACATCCACCTGTCGGGCGCCGAGCAGAGCGCGAGAGGACGGGAGCTGACCACCGAGGAGTGGCTGTCGGTCGGCCGTCAAGCCGTGGACGCGGGTATGGTCTACCTTCTGCTCACAGGCGGCGAGCCCATGCTGCGAAAGGATTTTGTCACCATATATTCCGAAATGGTCAAGATGGGTGTGGTGGTCTCGGTCAATACCAATGGCACTCTGATCACTCCCGAGATCCTGGAATGCTTTAAAAAGCACCCCCCCGAGACGGTCAACGTCACCCTCTACGGCGCCTCCCCCGAGACCTACGCGGGGCTTTGCGGTGTCCGCGGAGGCTATGAGAAGGCCTTTGAAGGGATCAGGAGCCTGGTGGGCGCTGGAGTGCGAGTGATTATCAATACCACCTTTACGGCCTGTAACGCCAAGGATATGGAGGCCCTGGTGGCCTTTGCGAAGGAGGTCGGGGCGCCCATCCGTACCGCCGCTTATACCTTCCCCCCTGTCCGCAACGGTCACGAGGACTCGGGCATCTGCCTGTCCTCCGAGGAGCAGGGAAGGATGAACGCGCGATTCGAGTTCTTGTCCTCCTCCGAGGCCGTCCGCGCCGCCAAGGCTCGGTTCCTTCGCCAGAGCCTGGAGGAGGAAGAGATCCGTCAAGAGAGGTTGGATCCCAACGCGCCTCTCCCCGAGCATGGCCGCCCTACCTCCTGTCTGGCGGGGCGGGGACTCTTCTGGATGGCCTGGAACGGAGAGATGTACCCCTGTGGGATGCTCTCGGATTACGCAGTCAAGCCCACAGACGGGGGGATCGACTTCGCGGAGATGTGGAAGCAGACCCATACCCGCACCGAGACCATTTACCTGCCCGCCGCCTGCATGGACTGCGCCCTGCGGAGGATCTGCCCCTCCTGCGCCGCCGTCACCCAGAGCAATCATCGGGATACGACCAGGCTGGTGGAGGGGATGTGTACCTACACCAAGACCTACATCCGTACCTTCCTGGAGCTGGCGGACAACACCGAGGAGGGCGGGGAAGCCACCGCCGTGGAGCGTGGGGATGTGGATCCTTTTATATGCCTGTAACGCAAAAGAGCCTCGATACCGTCGGGGCTCTTGCTTTTTGCGGGAAAATGTGGTATAATACGAGCAGATATCCACAGAGAAAGGGGAACGACAGCATGAACAACAAGCCCACCGCCATCGTATACGTCTCCAACACGGGTCGCACTGCCCGCTATGCCCGCATGATCGGGGAGAAAACGGGCCTGCCCGTCTATGAGCTGACCGAGGCCAAGAAGACTCTGCCCAGGAAGACTGCCATCATCTACTGCGGCTGGCTCATGGCCTCTACCGTCAAGGACTATAAGAAGGCCGCCCGCCGCTACCGGGTAGTCGCCCTCTGCGGCGTTGGCCTCTGCCCTACGGGAGAGCTGTTGACCGAGGTGAGAAAGGCCACGGGCCTCCCCGCCGAGACCCCTCTGTTCACCCTCCAAGGGGGCATGGACCGCGCCGCCCTGACGGGGATCTACGGGTCTATGATCGACTTCCTCATCAAGTCCATGGAAAAGAAAAAGGACCCTTCTGAGAAGGACGCCGCCATGCTGGCGATGCTGAAGGCGGGCGGGGACTTTGTGAGTGAGGAGCATCTGGGGGCGTTTCTCGCATGGTACAACGCCGAATAAGAAAAAGAAGGACTGCTCCACGAAGGGTGAGGCAGTCCTTTTTGATGGAAACGTATTACAGGCTATCCAGATACCGACAAGCCGCCAGCGCCGCCACAGCTCCGTCGGCCGTAGCCGTGGTTACCTGACGGATGGCCTTGGTGCGGCAGTCGCCCGCCACGAACACGCCG
Organism: Clostridia bacterium; assembly: GCA_017626655.1. The sequence continues at coordinate 11,789 of JAGAIH010000243.1, forward strand.
GGGATGGCCGTCTCGGGGAGGCAGTTCTCTCCCGCGTCCACGTAGCCGTAGTCATTGAGCTTCACCACGTCGGCAAAGGCCTGATTGGCGGGGACCTGCCCGATGCAGACGAAGGTACCGTCCACGTTCAGCACCGTTTCTTCTCCCGTGTCGGTATTGCGGAGGAGCAGACCCTCGAAGGTATCGTCCCCCAGCACGGCGGCCACCACGGTGGAGTAGATGAAGGAGACGTTATCCCGCTTGGCCAGGATATTTTGCAGGCTGGGCTCGCCCGTGAGGAAGGGGAGGTTCTGCACCACGGTGACGTGGGTACAGCCCTCGGAGAGGAGGACAGCCTCCTGGAGAGCGGAGTTACCGCCGCCGATGACGGCCACGGTTCTGCCCTTGTAGAAGGCACCGTCGCAGACGGCGCAGTAGGAGATGCCCTCGCCCACGAATCTTTCTTCTCCCTCCACGCCCAGGTCGCGGTGGCGGGAGCCTGTGGCGATGATCACCGACTTACCCTCATGGGTACAGCCCTCGCAGGTGACGGTGATGTGACCCGCCTCGCCGGAAATACCCGTGACGGTGTCCAGCTCGATCTCAGCCCCCTGCTCCAGCACCTGGCCGAAGAGCTTCTCCCCCAGCTCGGAGCCGCTGAGGCTGACGAAGCCGGGGTAGTTCTCCACCCGAGGGGAGTGGGTGATCTGGCCGCCGAAGGTCTCCTTCTCGATGAGAAGCACGCTCTTCTCGGCGCGGCGGGCGTACAGGGCGGCGGTCAGGCCTGCGGGGCCCGCGCCGATGATGATGATGTCATACATAATCGTTTACCTTTAAGGAAAGGGCCCGCGACGGAGCCCTTGTGTTATTTTGCTTTGAAAGTTTTGGGGATTCTTAAGGGACTCGCGATATTTGCCGAAGGCAAATTCGCACCGAGCGTAGGCGAGGAGGTTTTCAAAAGTCCCTTAAGCGGGTCCAGGGCGGCGCCCTGGTTACTTCTTCTCGGCGTAGGCCTTGATGTTGGACAGGTTGGGGATGGTCTCAAACTCGTCGCCGGAAACCACGACCAGGGTGGGAGCCTGCTTGACGCCGTACTTGGCCACCAGGTCCTTGCTCTCCTCGCCCACGATCAGCTTCTCATAGGCCACGCCGGCCTTGTCCAGGAACATACCCGCGGCCTTGCAGTTGGGGCAGGTGGCGGTGGTGAAGAGGATGGTCTGGGTGGGAGCGGCGGGAGTCTCACAGACGGTGACGGCCTCGGGAGCCTCGGCGGGGGCGTACTCGGACAGGGGCTGCTTGTTCGTCAGCTTGCTCTGGATGTAGACCTTGCGGGCCTTGAACTCGGCGGCCTTACCGTCGTTCCAGTTCTGAACAGGACGGTAGTAGCCCGTGATACGGCTGTAGACCTCGGTCTTGCCGCCGCACTCGGGGCAGGTGTAATGCTCGCCCGCGATGTAGCCATGCTCCTTACAGACGCTGTAGGTGGGAGACAGGGTGTAGTAGGGCAGCTTGTAGTTCTCGGCGATGGTGCGGATGAGGGTCGCGGCGCTCTTCCAGTTGGGAAGCTTCTCGCCTAAGAAGGCGTGGAAGACGGTACCCGAGGTGTAGAGGGTCTGGAGCTCATCCTGGATGTCGAGGGCGGCGAAGATATCGTCGGTGTAGCCCACGGGGAGGTGGGAGGAGTTGGTGTAGTAGGGAGTCTTGCCCTCGTCGGCCTCGGCGGCGGTGATGATGTCGGGGTAGAACTTGCGGTCGTGCTTGGCCAGACGGAAGGAGGTGGACTCGGCGGGAGTTGCCTCCAGGTTGTAGAGGTCACCGTACTGCTCCTGGTAGTCGGAGAGACGGTCTCTCATGTGGGTGAGGAC
>JAGAIH010000244.1 GCA_017626655.1 Clostridia bacterium
CGAAGGATGGTGGATGAGGTACGACGTCAGGGCCAAAAGATCTTGATGGGCCAGCGTTATTACCTCATCCGTCACGCCCTTCGGGCGCGCCACCTTCCCCAAAGGGGAAGGTCATCTCGCTTCGCTCGAGAACGGGAGAACGCACCGATAAACCCAAATTTGGATCCCTCGTTATCTTCTGCCCTGCCTCACTCTTCCTTCTTCTTCCCCACGCAGACAGCGGCGGCGCTGACGGCGGCGGTCAGGGCTACGACGGAGGAGAGAGCCGAGCCGCATCCCTTCTTGGGAGCTTCGGTCTCGGTCGGCTCCTCGCCGTCGGGGGCGTTGGTGTCGGGAGCGGCGGTCGCAGAGTCGTCAGGATCGGTCTCGGGAGCCGTGTCGGGGGCGTTGGGATCCACTAACTTATCGGGAGTGGGGTCACCCTCGCCGTCGGTGTACAGAGTAATATCCGCGATACGGGTGACCGCGTAGCTGTTGTTCGACATGGGGTTGAACACGGCCTCGTAGGGGAGGGTGTCCAGCTTGTCCTGTCCTACGCTCACCGCCTCGGCGTTGAGGAGCAGGAGCTTGACGTAGCGGTAGGTGCCCGTCAGAGGCTCACTGCCCGCGCCGGGGTTGACGTACTCTCTTGCGGAGGTATCGGTGATGACCGTCCAGATATTGCCATCGTTGGAGCCGTAGACGCGGAACATGGGGATGATGGTGCCCTCGGCGGGGGTGATGGTGAGGTGGGTCAGCTTGTGGGGCTTGCCGAGATCCATGAGGATGGTTTGGGTAGAGCGGTTGGCGAAGGGGGACCAGACCGTGGCGGGATCGCCGTCAAAGAGGTTGGCGGTGGGGTCGTTCATGGTCTGCTTGTCCTTGGGCGCGCCTTGGTAGGTGATGCCGCCCAGGGCCTCCACGCGGGTGGGGGTGGTGGGAATGCCCGTAGGCTCCACCTGCTCATACTTGGGGTTGAGGTCGGTGGGAAGCTCCTCCTCATAGTGGGCGCCCAGGCCCAGGGAGGTCAGGAGCAGGACCCAATCCGCCTTGGTGGGGCGGGAGGGGGCGGTGTACTCGTTGCCCTCGGGGGTGATGCCCTTCTCGATGGGGATATACTTCCCCGTGCGGGGGTTGAACCAGTAGGCGTCGTAGGTCTTCTCGGGGTCCAGGACGCGGATGGTACCCGTGGACGTGGATCTGTCGTTGTAGAAGTAGGCGACCGCCAGGGAGCCGTCCTCAGTGGAGGCCAGGGCTGACAAGCCGCGGCGCAGGAAGGAGGCAGCGGAGCTGTCGTCAAAGCGGGGGACCAGGTCGTACCAGGGGCCGATTGCGGTGAAGAAGTCCTTCATGTAGGACACCTCGAAGGATCCCGGCTTATCCAGGCCCATGTACCACGGATCATAGCTGTAGGAGCTTGTCTCGCCCAGCCAGCCCGTGTAATCACTCGTGGAGAAGGAGCTGGCCCAGATGCCGGTGACGCCGTAGGTGAAGCCCGCGCTGCCGCAGAGCATGGCGTTCCAGGCGCTGTTGCGGTTGAGATCGTAGCCCGTGAATCCGCCGCAGTTGATGTCCTCGTAGTTGGCCTCGGCCTCGATGAAGGGCTTGATGACCCCCGTGATGCGGGATTCGTAGTAGCCGCGGTAGAAGTCCATGGGCTGGATCAGGCAATGGCCGCCCTGGAGGGTCCAGGAGTCGTGCCAGTCGCTCTTGTCCAGGCGTTGGGCCCGCTCGTCCTCGATGCCCATGGGGTACATATGGGCGGAATTGGGGTGGCCGTAGCCGTCCAGCTTCTCGATGAGGGCGGAGGCCTCCAGGTAGCAGTCAAAGGCCGAGTAACCGGGGGTAGCGCTGGGAGAATTGTCGGTGATCTCCTGGCCCGAGATCCACACCACCGAGTAGCAGGCGTAACGAGCCACGACGTAGCGGGTGAAGCGCAGGAAGTCCTCCTGCTTCATGCGGGAGACGGTGGAGGTATGGCACCCCAGACCCAGGGCGACCACGAGACCCTTATCATGGAGGTACTCGAACATACCGTCGATCTTGTCGTTGAACAGCTCGGTGTCGGGCTGCTGGTGCCGGCCGTCCAGCCACAGGGGCTTTTCGCCGTTGCCCGCCTCGGGGACGAAGTAGGTCTGGTAGACGGTGAAGCCCTTCTCCACGCGGTTGTCCACGATGTGCTTGAACTGGCTGCCGCACTTACATCCGGGGTAGTTGCAGACCTCGGTGGAGAGGTTGGTGAAGGCCTGCCAGTTGGTATCGCCCAGCCAGAAGAAGGGGGTGCCGTCGGCGTAGCTGTAGTAGCGCTGATCCTTTTTCACCGAAACGAAGCCGTGCTTGGCAAGCTCGGTGTCCTTAGTCGATTCGGTCGCGGTGACCGTACCCGACTTGCAGAGTCCCTCGTTGTCCTTGTCGGAGCAGGTGATCCTGTAACTCCACTCGCCCGCTTTGGTGGGGGAGAAGCGGACCGCCCAGGTCCTCCCCTCCTTCCAGAAGCCGGGGAGGGTGATCGTAGTGCCGTCGGCGTGGGTGAAGACCGCGTCGATCTCGGTTTCCACGAAGGGGTTCTTGTAGGCCTTACTGCTCCACAGGATAATCTCCACGGGAGACCACTGCTCGGCTTTATAGTCGGTGATGAGGTGATCGTTATTCTCGGGCTCGACGTTGTCGTCCGCCATGCCGTCGTCGATCTGAAGAGTCAGATCCTTGAACTCAATGCTCTCTACCTTACTCAAATCCATACCTCCTAAATTATCCACGCAGAAGATCCATTCCGAGATGAAGCTGCTGCCGATCTGATTCTTGGTCAGATCCAGAACTGTTTCGTAGGTGTTCCATTTTTCGTGAGCCAGGGTCATCTGGTTATCCATAAAGCCCATGACGTTGCCGCCGTACATGGCCATGAGGGGAGTGTCGCCGTTCAGGGTGGCGGCGTATTGGCTGTTCCACTCGCTGTCTCCCAGGCCGCCCTTGGTGTTGGTGCCGCGGATCAGAGGACGGACGGTGACGGCAGACCGCTCACTGCCCGCCTTCATGGTGGCCTTCAGCGACACGGTCAGCTTCAGAGAGACGCTGTCCTCGCTCCCCATGGCCTCCTTCAGGGCGGGGAGGATATCCACGCCCACCGAGTCCCAGGAGTTGGCCAGGTTCTTCATGACGGCGCCCGTGTCGGTCTTGGTGACCGAGGGGGAGCCTACGGTCTTGCTCCAGACCAGGGAGGCGGCGAAGTTCTTGGGGGCTTCGGGGGTCTCTTCGGGGGTCTCCTCGGCGGCAGCCGCAGGGATCAGGGCCGATCCCGCGGACAGGATCATGAGGGTCGCGAGAAGGATGGATAGGATCCGTTTCATGGGTGGGGTCCTCCTGGTATTTTTTTGTAGGGTGATCGCGGAGGCTTACGCGCCGGCCTTGAGGAGCTTGATGCGAAGCTCCAGCTCCACGATCTCGTGGGTGAGGTCGGTGATCTCGGCGACCACGGCGGCGATGGCGTTCTCGATATCCTCGGTGACGTCGGTGGTGCGGGGGCGGTACTTGGTGTAGGACAGCTCGCCCAGGCGGGTGTAAGCGTTCTTGCGCTTATTCTTAGTCTGGCTCAGCTTGAACTTGAGGCGGGCGACGTCGGCGGCCAGCTCCAAGCCCTTCTTGACGTTGTCCTTGGCCGAGGGCTGATTGGTAGGATTCGTTGCCATGATTCTGTTTCCTTTCTGTTATTCCAAAGTGACGTAGGCGCAAACGGCGTTGTGATCCGAGTAGTACTGCCCCTCCACGGGGATATCCTCCACCACGTAGGAGGACTCGCACTGGCCATCGGTAAAGATGTAGTCGATCTTGATCCTGTTCTCGGGGGCGAGACGGCCGAAGTTGTGGAAGGTGGGGCCCAGGGCGGCGGTGCAGTCCACGGCGCCTCTGTCCGCAAGAGCCGAGGTGATCAGCCCGATCTCACGGGCATCGGGAGTGGCGTTGAAGTCGCCTGTCAGGATGAAATGCGCGGGGCGGGCCGAGATGTACTGGCAGAGCTGCATGGCCCCCAGGTAGCGGGCTTCCTTGCCCACGTGGTCCAGGTGGGTGTTGATGAAGTAGAAGGGGGTGGGGACGGCGTCATGCTTGACGAGGGCGGCGGTGAACATCCGGGGACAGCCGCTCTGGTCGCCGCCGAAGGTAGAGCCGGGGACACTCGGTGTGGGAGAGAGCCAAATATTCTCCAGGGAGATCAGCTCCATCGCGTCCTTGCGGTAGGCGATGAGCATGGACTCGCCATGGTAGCTCTTTTCACGGCCGCAGCCCTGGACGGTATAGCCGGGGAGGTGATCCCGCAGGCGGGCGCGCATGCTGTCGGTGACCTCCTGGAAGCCCACCAGGTCGGGCTTCTCTTGTTCGAGGACCTCCACCACGCGGTGGAAGCGGTTGGTAAAGGAATTGATGCCGTCTCCCGTGTTGTCCACGCGGAGGTTGAAGGACATGATCTTGAGAGTGGTTGCCATGGGGGCCTCCTTTTCGGGGGATTGGTTTGGTTTTATTATACCATTTATGGGGGGGATTGTCAAGATACTTTGCACTATCTTGCCAAATCAAAAGAGGCGGATTCTGTCGATGAATATTTCCGAAAATATTCCGATTTATCTCAAAATAGGGCTTGACAAATCGGGTAAGATGGTATATAATATATGCGTTCGCGGGTATAGTCTAATGGTAAAACTCCAGCTTCCCAAGCTGGCTACGCGGGTTCGATTCCCGTTACCCGCTCCATAGCAAAGGGGACATCATGCGATGTCCCCTTTGCTATGGAGTTGATTATGGGTGCGAGAAATCGCTTCAAACCGCAAGCTACCTTTCACTCTATACTCCGTTTGCGCGGTTTGTTGCCGAGCCTTGCTCGGCGGGGTTCAGATTCCCGTTACCCGCTCCATAGCAAAAGGGACACTAAAAAGCGTCCCTTTTGCTATGGACCAGATTATGGGTGCGAGAAATCGCTTCAAACCGCAAGTTACCTTTCCATTTATACTCCGTTTGCGCGGTTTGTTGCCGAGCTTTGCTCGGCGGGGTTCAGATTCCCGTTACCCGCTCCATACACAAGGGTGCCGTCTCGGCATCCTTTTTCTTTCTTCTCCACGCACATTCGCCGCCCTTCGACATACAATGATAGTGGAGACGGCCTCCACCGCCTCCCTACTTCATATTCTTTTAGGAGGTTCACTATGAACAACTGTCTGTGCAACGTGTTCGACAACAACAACTGGATCTGGATCGTCCTCATCGTCCTGCTGTTCTCCTGCTGCTGCGGCGGTTGCTGATCCCATCCTCCGCGTCTCGGGCGGCTCCCTCCTTGCGAGGGGGCCTTCTTTTTTCGCATATCGGCAATCTGACCAGTTTTTTTCGGAGGATGAGCGGTTATTTCTCACGCAAGCTCAACAAAATCCGCGGCAGATGGTTGCGTTTTCTATAAAAATGTGGTATAATTAGAATTACTATATCCTTTTGAAGCCAAACGTAACGATAACAGAAAGGGGCTGTTCCCCATGGATGCCATTCTGAATATACTGAAACCGTTGTGGGAGTTCCTCTCCCGAGTCATCATATCCGCCTTTCCCATCCTCAACGCCCTGTTCATCATCGGCGCGGGGTGCCTGGGAATGCTGCTCTACGGCAAATTCAAGCCCTTCGTGCGGGACATCATCATCAAGTGCATCGGCATCGGGGCGGTGCTGTTCGCCGTCAGCGAGCTTTGGGACAGCTTTTTCGTTCTGAGGGACGGACAGCTGGAGACCGAGGGGACTCTCCTCGTGGTGATCTCCCTGCTCATCGGCTGGCTATTCGGCGAGGCCCTCGGGCTGGATATCCTGCTGGGCAAGCTGGGGCTTGTGATCCACAGGCTCTTTGAGGAAAAGGAGCCCGCGGGCAAGGGCAAGAAGCCCGAGCCTACCGAGGAGGAGATCGCTCTGCTGACGGTCAAGCGGGAGGAGCGGGCCACCGGCTTCGTGGTGGCGGCCACCCTCTGCGGCTTCAGCTCCCTGGCCTTCACCCATTTCCTGGAGGGCCGCATGAACGACGATCCCATCCCCATGCTCATCAAGCTGGCCTTCGACTTCGTGCTGGTCTTCTGGCTGGCCTCGGTCTACGGGTCGGGAGTTCCCTTCGCCTCGGTCTTCGTCCTGCTCAATCTGGGGGAGCTGGGGATCGCCTACTCCCTGTTCGGTGACTTCTTCACACCCAAGCTCATGGGTCAGCTCTCCCTGGTGGGTGGCGTGATCCTGCTTGCGGGCGGTATCTGTCTCTGTCTCGGCAAGCGCTTCCGCGCGGCCAATCTCATCCCTGCCCTTTTCATCCCCATGATCTACACGGCGGTCATGACCAAGACCGAGGAGATCATCGAGGGGATCCTGGAGAAGGACAAAAAGTAATGACCTCTCCGGTCGTCCCATAGGATGGCCGCGGTCCATAAATTTTTATCCAAATCGGAGGTAAAAAACAATGGCAAAGGGCAAGCATGCCTACGCAAAACAGCGTCGCGCCGAGCAGGCCGAGCTGGACAGACGCAAAAAAGAGAGCTTTTGGGGGAAGCTGAGATCCCTCCCCAAGCGCTACTTCATCGACGCCATGGGCGCCATGGCTCTGGGTCTCTTCGCGTCCCTGCTCATCGGTACCATCTTCGATACCTTGGGCAACTACATCCCCTGGGATGGGCTCAAGCTCATCGCATCCTACGCCAAGGCGGCCACGGGCATGGCCATCGGCGTAGCCATCGCCCACAAGCTGGGAGCGCATCCCCTGGTGGTCTTCACCTGCGCGGGAGTGGGCGCAATGGGTAACGCCATGGGCGCCATCATCTGCGACAACGCCCTGATCCAATGGGCGGCCACCGCCTCCGACGGTGAGGCGGGCCACATCTTCTACAGCGCGGGCCCCGCGGGCGCCTTCTTCGCCGTGATTCTGGCCGCTGAGATCGGTATGCTGGTCTCCAAGAAGACTCCCGTGGATATCCTGGTCACCCCCGTGGTCACCCTCCTGGCGGGCTTCGTGGGAGCATGGGTGTTCTGCCCCCTGGTGTCCTACCTCATGTACTTCCTGGGCATCTTCATCGCCTCCACCACCACCATGTATCCTCTGTTCATGGGAATCATCGTGTCGGTCGTGGTGGGCATCATCCTGACCCTGCCCATCTCCAGCGCGGCCATCTGCGCCATGATCTTCTCCCCTGCCGCCGTGGAGGTGGCCACCGCCAACGGCACCCTGGAGGGTCTGCTCCTGGCGGGCGGTGCCGCCGCTGTGGGCTGTTGCGCCCAGATGGTGGGCTTTGCCGTCTCCAGCTTCCGTGAGAACAAGTGGGGCGGGCTTGTGTCCCAGGGCCTGGGTACTTCCATGCTCCAGATGGGCAACATCTGCCGCTGGCCCGTGATCTGGGTGCCTCCCACGCTGGCCGCCGCGATCGTGGGTCCCCTGTCCACCATGGTCTTCAAGCTGGAATGCACCGGCGTGGCCGCGGGCATGGGCACCTGCGGCATGGTGGGCCCCATCGGCGTCATCGCCTCCACTCAGCATTCCCCCATGATGTGGGTGGGTCTGGTGGTCTGCTGTATCGTGGCCCCCGCCGTGCTGTCCCTGCTGTTCTCCGAGATCATGCGGAAGCTGGGATGGATCCGGTATGGGGATATGAAGCTGGACGCATAAGTCCGCTTAGGCCATCCCATACATAAAAACAGAGAGCCTTGGGGCCTTCCCTCGGCTCTCTGTTTTTTGCTTGTTGCGGTATCTTTTCCTTACAGGTACGTTTCGTTCCAGATGGGATTGCCAATGGCGATCCGCAGATCTTGGCTGACGTCGAACACCTCGGCGCGGTAGAACTTCGCCGACTCCTCGGTGGTGAGGGAGTAATAGGCAGGCTCGGTGCAGGTGATGCGCCTGCGGGCGATCTCGCCCTGATCGTCCAGAATGACCAGCTCGTACTTATGCAGAGGATCCTTCACCGACACGTGGAATTTGTCCACCGACACGGTGAGCTTCTGACCGTTGAAGACGCACTTCCCGCCCATGCGGGTATCCCCCGCGCACATCCGCATGGCCACCGAGCCGCAGACGAAGTCGCCCACGCGGAGGTGGGCCAAAAATCCCGCCGAGCTCTTCTCTCCCGCGTAGATGGCGGTCAGGGCGGTGTCACGGGCGCAGGCGTGGCCGTCCTCGCCGGCGCAGACGAAGATCCGCTTGCCCAGGGCCAGGAGATCGCACCAGAGCTTGTAGTTCTGTCTGGTGGCCTCGTTCCGCATATCACCGTAAAAGGCCTCCAGGCCCGTCTCGTCGCGGAAATAGTAGTCCATGGGGTCATGGGACTGGAGCTGCTGCTTGGGGTGGGGCTGGACCCAGAAGCCGCCCTTGGAAAGCACCGTGTTGATCAGCTCTACCATCTCGGCGCGGGTGAAGCTGGGGTAGCGGAAGTGGCCCTCCGCGCCCCCTGTGAACTCGTACCGAGGCCACTCGGCCAACAGCTCCTCCAGCTCCACCGGGGAGGGGAACAGCATATTGTAGTGGATATCGTTATGCCCGCCGATGGCCACGCAGTCCTTGATGACGGCGCCCGGCTCGGTGCCGCAGATGAAGAGGCCGTCCTCCCACTCGGGGAGGTACATATGGCGGACCTGCCTGTGATCCAGGATGCCGACGAAGTCCATGCTGAGGGCCTCCAGGGCGCCCTTCCAATGCTCCAGGGTGCGTTTGCCGTCGCTGGTGCCGCCTGTGTTGGCGTGGTTGTGGAGGTCGCCGAAGTAGAGGGCGCGGCCTTGGTAGAGGGAATCCAGGTGGTTGATCTGGGCAGGGGTGGCTTTGGTGACTTTGGTCATGGGGTGGGCCTCCTTGGGGAAAATGAAGTTCAAATTTGGGTTTGTCGGTCTGACGGAAGAGAGTGGAAGTGGGTAGGGGGACTACTCATCCGTCACGCTTCGCGCCGAGCTTGCTCGGAGGACACCTTCCCTCACAAGGGAAGGCTTTCGTGGTGCGTTTTTCGTTTTCCTAAAACCAAAAACACACTGATATATATAAGTTTTTGGATAACGAAAAACATAAAAAAGTCTTGCCTTCCCCGCGGGGGAAGGTGCCGACCAGCTCCTGCGGCGGGAGGCGGATGAGGGTGGATCGTGTCACCGCCTCTTCCGTCAGACCACAGACCTATAAACTGCAATTTGAAGAATAACTCCTACCAATATACTACACCATTTCCCTCAATTTGTCAAGAAACTCCCACAATAAAATTGAAAAAAACTCCGCCCGATATGCGAGCGGAGTTTGTCGTTTCGATTCAGTTCGCGGCCTTTTCGGCTTCCTCGGCGAGGATGTTGATAGCGGCCTTGAGGTCGTCCCAGGGGATGTTCAGGGCGGGGAGGAGGCGGATCTTGGTCTTGGCCTTGATGGGGAGGATGCCGCGGTCCATGCAGGCCTTGAGGATGGCGGAGCTGTCGCCCTCGGTCTCGATGCCGATCATGAGACCCAGGCCGCTGACCGACTTGATGCCCTTTTTGCCCGTGAGGGTGGTGAAGATATACTCCGACTTGGCCTTGACCTCGGCGAGGAGGGCATCGTCGATGCGGTCCAGGACGTAGCAGGCGGCGGCGCAGGAGATGGGGTTGGCACCGAAGGTGGAGCCGTGCTGACCGGCCTTGAGAGTGCCGTGGGACTTCTCAAAGAAGAGGGTGGCACCGATGGGCAGGCCGCCGCCCAGGCCCTTGGCGGTGGTGAGGACGTCGGGGGTGACGCCGTAGTGCTGGTAGGCGTAGAGATGGCCGCTCCGTCCGTTGCCGGTCTGCACCTCGTCCAGCATGAGGAGGACGTTGTACTTGTCGCACAGAGCGCGGAGGGACTCCATGAAGTCTTGGGTCAAGGGCATGACGCCGCCCTCGCCCTGGACAGGCTCGGCCATGACGGCGGCGCACTTGTGGGACTTCAGCAGCTCTTCCACCGCGTCGGGGTTGTTGGCCTCGGCGTAGAGGAAGCCCTCGGTGAGGGGGGTGAAGTCGTTGTGGAAGGTGTCCTGTCCCGTTGCGGCCAGGGTGGTGACCGTACGGCCGTGGAAGCTGTTCTTCAGGGTGATGATGTGGTAGTGGTCGGCGCCCTTGTTGGTGGCGGCCCAGAGGCGGGCGGTCTTGATGGCGCACTCGTTGGCCTCGGCTCCCGAGTTGGAGAAGAAGACCGACTTGGCCCCTGTGCGGGTGCAGAGCTTCTCGGCCAGACAGGCGCCCGGCTCGTGGTAGTAGAGGTTGGAGGTGTGCTGGAGCTTGCCCAGCTGCTCGGTGACGGCGGCCACCCAGCCCTCGTCGCTGTAGCCGAAGGTATTGACGGCGATGCCCGTGGCAAGGTCGATGTACTACTTCCCGTCTTCGTCCCAGACGGTGGAGCCCTGGCCGTGGGTCAGGACCAGATCGAAGCGGCCGTAGGTGTTCGCTACGTATTGTTTATCGGTGGATTTGACGTTGCTCATATTATGCCTCCGTTACGATTGGAATACCAAAGACCTGACGATTCTCGGGCGCACATGCAGGTGCGCCCCTACCGTGAGTTTATACTCTCATGGTAACCCGATCAAAATATGGTAGGGGCGCACCTATGTGTGCGTCCGTTATTTTTGTATATCACTCACCCATCACCATGGTACCCGCGCCCTCGTCGGTCAGCAGCTCCATGAGGATGGCGTGGGGAACGCGGCCATCCATGATGGTGACGTCCTTGACGCCCTTACCGATGGCCTCGATACAGCAGTCCACCTTGGGGATCATGCCGCCCGAGATGATGCCTTCATCGTACAGTGCCCGGGCCTCGGACACGGTGACGCGGGGGATAAGGGTGGTGGGGTCGTCCTTGTCGCGGAGGATCCCCGCCACGTCGGTCATCATGATGAGGCGCTCGGCGTTCAGGGCTCCCGCGATGTAGGCGGCGGCGGTGTCGCCGTTGATGTTGTAGACGTTGCCCTCGTGGTCGCTGGCCACGGTGGAGACTACGGGGATGTAGTTCTTCTCCAGAAGGTCGTTGATGGGCTTGGCGCGGACCTTGGTGATCTCGCCCACGTAGCCCAGCCGCTCGTCCTTGACCTTGGCCTCGATGATGCCGCCGTCCATGCCCGAAAGGCCTACGGCGTGGCCGCCCTTCATCTGGAGGAGGGTGACGAGGGTCTTGTTGACCTTGCCAGCCAGCACCATCTGGACGATATCCACCGTCTCCGTGTCGGTGACGCGGAGGCCGTTGACGAACTCGGGTTGCTTGCCTAGCTTCTTCATCATGTCGTTGATCTCGGGGCCGCCGCCATGAATGAGGACCACCTTGACGCCGATGAGCCAGAGGAGGGCGATGTCCTCCATGACCTGCTGCTTGAGTTGTTCGTCGATCATGGCGTTGCCGCCGTACTTGACAACAACGGTCTTGCCCACGTACTGCTTGATATAGGGGCGCGCCTGGGTCAGCACCTCGGCGCGCTGGAAGTTGGTGAATTGAAGGTCGTTCATAAGTAGCTCCTTGGGATGTTTTGGGGGTAGGGGGATTTCAAATTTGGGTTTATCGGTGTGTTGACCGTTCCCTTGCCTTCTCCAGCGGAGAAGGGGGACCGCGAAGCGGTGGATGAGACCGAGCAAGCTCGGCGAGTATTTGTAAGCCAACTTACCGGGATTACAGTTACGCTCCTACAA
>JAGAIH010000245.1 GCA_017626655.1 Clostridia bacterium
CCTTACGCATACCCAGGTTGTAGAGCCACTGCTCGCAGTAGGATCTCCAGTACTGGAACCACTCCAGGTCGGTGCCGGGCTTGCAGAAGAACTCCAGCTCCATCTGCTCGAACTCACGGGTACGGAACACGAAGTTACCGGGGGTGATCTCGTTACGGAAGGACTTACCGATCTGGGCTACGCCGAAGGGCATCTTGCGGCGGGTGGAGCGGGCCACGTTCTTGAACTGGACGAAGATACCCTGAGCGGTCTCGGGACGGAGATACACGGTGTTGGAGGAGTCCTCGGTGACACCGATGAAGGTCTTGAACATGAGGTTGAACTTACGGATGGAGGTGAAGTCGCCGCTGCCGCAGGAGGGGCAGACGATGTGCTTTTCCTTGATGTAGGCCATCATCTCGTCGTCGGTCCAGCCGGCGGGGTTGTCCTCCAGACCGTTCTGGAAGGCGTAGTCCTCAATGAGCTTGTCGGCTCTGTGGCGGGTGCGGCAGACCTTGCAGTCCATGAGGGGATCCGAGAAGCCGCCCAGGTGACCCGAAGCCACCCAGGTCTGGGGGTTCATGATGATGGCGGAGTCCAGGCCCACGTTGTAGCGGCACTCCTGGACGAACTTCTTCCACCAGGCGCGCTTGACGTTGTTCTTGAACTCAACGCCCAGGGGGCCGTAGTCCCAGGAGTTGGCGAGACCGCCGTAGATCTCGGAGCCGGGGAAGATGAAGCCGCGGTTCTTACACAGCGCGACGATCTTGTCCATAGTCTTTGCGGAATTATCCATGATTCTATATACCTTTCTTACAGTATTTCGCGGAATTAAAAATCAATTAGTATTGTACCACATGAAAGCGGATTTGTCAAGGGTAAAAAGGGAAAATCTTGCCGATACGGGGCGACGGGATCACTCACCCAGCCATGTATCCAACTTCTCGTTGGATACCACCGTAAAGCCGCCCTCACCCAGAGTGAAGACCGTAGCCATGGGAGCATCCTCGCCGGCGGAGATGTAGGTGACCATGCCCGAGCGGTTCTTGACGGTATTGATTCCGTCGTAGCCGAACAGGGTCTCGCGGGTGGCCGTTCCCGCCGCCACGTCGGCGACGAATTTGTCGTAGTAGGCCTGATCGGTGGAGGCGCCGCCGCGGTTGTCCTTTTTGTCAATGACGAAGGAGACCTGGTAGCCCGCCATACCCCAGCCCACCAGCACGGTGTGGCGGCCGTTGCGGGCATCCCTGGGGTTGCGGGTGCCCATGGGGAGCAGACCGATCTCGGCGTCGGTGGCGTTGTAAAGCTTCCTCATGTAGCCCCAGTCGTGGCTGTCGGGGCCTGTGTACAGGCCGTGGTGGGTGATCTGGAGGGCACTGCTCTTGAAAGCGGCGGTCTCGCTGTTGACCCACGCCGCCTTGGAGGCCGCCTCGCTGGCGTCGCCCATGTGGAGGACGCTTTGACCGTTGGCCTCGATGCGGAAGAGCAGGGAAGTGGTGTTGTAGTAGTTCACCCCTTCGGGGGAGTTGTACAGCAGCTCGGGGGCGTAGAGCATATGCACCGCGAGGTTCCCGAAGAAGTAGGTGAGGCCCGCGTGGGGGCTGACCCGCTTGGCGTTGGGGTAGGACGCGCGGACGATCTCGGCGAACTCCTCTCCCGTGGTGTTGCCCTTGGGGGCCACCGCGTCGGTAGGGAAGCTGTACATGACGTAGGTAAGGTCGGTGCGGTCGCCATACTGGACCGAGAATTGCTTGAAGGTACCCATGTGGTCGCTGTGCCCGTGGGTGAAGATCCACGCAGCGATGCGGTACTTACCGTCCTCGTCCCGCGCCACGTCCAGCCGTTGCAGGGTGCGGAAGAGATTCAGAGAGCAGTCCACGTTGTTGACCCCGCCGTCGATGATGAGGGCGGTGCCGTCGGCCAGACGGTATACGTAGCACATACCGATCATGGGGTTGTCGTTCTTGTCTCCTCGGGCAATGCCGATCTGGACCATGGAGACCTCTCCCTGCCGGGCGTCACGGACGGCGTACAGCCGATCGGTGGTAACGGTGTCGGCCTTCTCCCACAGGGCGTGGAGGGAGCCGTCGGCGGTCTCTATGAGGGTGACGGTATGCTCCAGGCTTTTCAGCACAGCGGTCTTTAGCTTGGTGCCGTGGGCGGGGGTGGTGGCGGCGAGGATGTAGCCCTCCTTCAGGAAGGCGTCTTGTACCGTGTCAATGCTCTGCTCAGGGAGGGCGACCTGCATACAGACCGATGAGATCCAGCGGGGGGAGACCCGCCCCGCCAGCTGATCCAGGATCCTCTTGGGAGCGGTGGCGGAGACCAGCACCTCGGGTTCGGTTTCGGGCTCAGTTTCGGGCTCTGTCTCGGTGGGGGCTTCGGTCTCGGGAGCGGTAGGAGCCTCGACGGGGGTATCCGTGGAGGTATCCGTCGCCGCATCCGCCGTAGTATCAGCGGGGCCGTGGGATGTGTCACAGGCGCAGAGGATGGCGCAGATCATCAGAATGCTGAACAGGAGCAGAAGACTTTTCATACGTATCATATTCATGATCTCTCCTTACTATGTGGGTCTGTGGTCGGGACGTTACGCCGTTTCGGACTCAAACAGCTTCTTCTTTTTGCCGTTCTCGCCCATCCCGTAGATCCATATCCAGGTGAAAGCGTCGGCGTATTCCTCGGGTGTTGCCTCGGCGCCTACGTTCTCCCGAAACTCCTCCAAGGACTCGTCATGCTCCAGCCTGAGGGCGATCCTCATGGGGGAGCCGTCCCGGCTACCCGTGGGGCGGAGGGTTGGCTCGTAGTCCTTGGCCTCGGGGGTCAGCTCGTCGCAGTACAGGGCGTCGTAGCCGTGGTAGCGGGAGTCAAAGACCGTGATCTCGTGGCCGCAGGCGGCGCAGGTCACGCGGAAGACCTCGATCCCCGCAAAGAAGGGCCGTTCGGGGTAGTTGTCCTCCACCCACTCGCCGTCCTCGGTGTGCCAATGGCGGACGGTGCCGTCCTCCTCCTTGGTCACCTTGCGGGGACCGCTGAAGACCGTCAGCAAATAATCGTAGTAGGGCTTGACCAATCGCTTTTCTTCCTTGGTCTCGACTCTGCGGGAGGCACGGAACAGCCCGTGTCCGCAGGTACACCGCAGATCAAACGCTGTGTGGTTTTTCTTTGTCTGCGGATTCACAGCATATTCTTGTAAGTATTCGGGGATCGGCATGATCACTCCTTTTCGGCCAGCGGGTACTCGATCACGGTATCGCGGGACAAGGGCTCACCCAGCACAGGCAGACCCTTCTCGTCAAAGCCGATGGGCTGGATATACATATACCGTCCCGCCTCTCCCGCGTCGGGGGTGTGCATCCCATGGTAGGAGATCCAGGTCTGCCCGTCGGGGGTGTCGAAGAAGAAGCAATGCCCCACGCCGTAGACCTCGTTCGCGGCCTGGAAGACGGGCTTGTTGCTCTTTTTCCAGTTGGTACGGCGCATGACGCTCTCCTCGGTGAGGTCCTCACCCGTGAACTCCAGAAGACCCAGGCAGTAGTATTCCGACCAACAGCCGCTGGCGGAGTAGAGCAGACAGAGCTTGCCGTTGCGGTACAGGAACACGGGACCCTCGTTGACCCGCTCGTCCTTGTTTTCGGTCTTACCCAGCCGCTCCCACTCGTACTTGGGGTAGGAGACCTCGATCCGCTTGTCCGACACTGTCCAGGGATCCTCCATCACGGCCAGGGTGATGACCTGTCCCTTTTCGGTGAACTGGGAGAAGGCGGTGTACAGGGTACCGCTCTGCTCGTCGTAGAACACGGTCTGATCGATGGCCAGGGTGTTGGGGTCGGTGAAGCCCTTGAAGACGTACTCACCGAAGGGGTCGTTCGTCTTGGACTCCAGGCAGAACATACGGATGGTGAAGAAGTCCCAGCCGTTCGTGGAGCCGGAGGCGTAGATATACCAACGGTCGGTGGCGGGGTTGTAGTGCAGCTCGGGGGCCCAGATATTGCCCTGCACCTCGTCGCAGAGGTTGAAAATGACGAGCTTCTCGTCGGTCAGCACGGTTTTGAGGTCCTTACTGCGGTAGAGGGCGATGCCCAACGCCTCGGTGTAGGTGGCGTAGTAGTAGCCCTCGTGGTAGACCACCACGGGATCGGCGGCGGCGTTTGCGGAGAGGGGATTTTGCAGGGTGCCCATCACGAATGCCTCACTTTCTGTTTCTGCCTCGGTGGGGGCTTCGGTCTCCTCCTCGGTGGGGGTCTCGGTCTCGGGGGCGGTCGTCACTTCCTCCGTGATGTGGGAGGTCACTTCATCGCTCTCGGCGGTGGTCTCGGTGGCGTTCTCGTCCCCCGAGGGGCTACAGGCGGCTAACAGCAGGGTCAGGATCGCCATCGCGGTGATGGCGGTCCGCTTGAGTGTCAGCTTTTTCATGGTCTTACTCACCCTGACCAATTACGAACTTGTCGTTGTACTGGTTGATGCACATCTGGATGATCTCCTCGGCCTCCTTGCGGTCGAACAGCTCCTTGACGGCGGTCTGCTTATTCTCCAGCTGCTTGTAGACCGTGAAGAAGTGCATGATTTCGTCGAAGATGTGGGAGGGCAGCTCGTCGATGGACTTGATGCCGTGGTAGGTGGGGTCGGAGAAGGGGACGGCGATGATCTTGTCGTCCAGCTTACCGCCGTCGTACATCCGCATACAACCGATGGGGTAGACCTGCACCAGGGTCATGGGGTAGATGGGCTCGGCGCACAGCACCAGCACGTCCAGGGGGTCGCCGTCGTCGGCGTAGGTGCGGGGGATGAAGCCGTAGTTGGCGGGGTAGTGGGTAGCGGTGTACAGCACGCGGTCCAGACGGCGCATACCGTTCTTCTTGTCCAGCTCGTACTTGCAGGACGAGCCCTTGGGGATCTCGATGACGGCGGTAAAGTCGGTGGGGGTGATCTCGGCGGGGTCGATGTCGTGCCAAACGTTCATAGTGGGGGCCTCCTTATGTAAATTGTTGGGATGTCTGTTGTAGGAGAGGGGTTTCCCCTCCCGAAATCTGTTCCAATGCAGGGGACGGTTATGTTTTCAGGTCCTCGGCCTTATAGGCAAAGTATCCCTCATATTCATAGCTGTGATCGACGCCCTTCCTGAAGGTCTGTCGGTCGTCCACCTTGTCGGTTAGGGCGTTTTTAAGCAGATATTTGATCTCAATGTCGCGGACGGGACTGCGCTCCATGGCCAGAAGGTAGTCCTCCTTATCCACGAGGCTCCAGTCCACCACCACGCCCAGCTCGGTCTTTAGAATGTGATCCAGCCAGATGCGGGTGGCCCGTCCGTTGCCCTCGCGGAAGGGGTGGGCGATATTCATTTCCACGTACTTCTCCACGATCTCGTCAAAGGTCCTCTGGGGCATTTTCTCAATGCTCTCCAAGGCCGCACCGAGGTACATGAGAGGGGCGAAGCGGAAATTGCCCTTGGACATATTGACGGTGCGGAGCTTGCCCGCGAAGCCGTAGATGTCCGAGAACAGATGGGCGTGGATACGGCAGAGGGTGTCAAAGGTCCCTGCGGGAAGGGAAGCCAGCAAGCCCGACTCAAACAGCTCTACGGCGCGGGTCTTGCTGATGCGCTCTTCTTCCTTGGCCAGAGTGGCGGAATCGGTGATCCCGAGTTTATTTTCGAGGGGCATGGGTACTCCTTTCTGCTGCGGTTAAGCGGTCGATCGTTACGGATGCTCGCGGGTATCGGCGTAATCGTAAAGAATTTCTTGCGCCCAATAAGAAGCCGACCGTTCTTCTCCGATGGGTGTCAATTCCACATCGTTCAGCCATTGGAAATAGTGTGTCAACTCATGGGCGATGCATTTGAGGTTGGCTGTTAAGATACTATCTTTTCCCCATTCCTCCAAACGCTTCTCATAATCTCCCGTGGCGATCCGCACGTAAGGCTCCTTCAGACGGTCGAAAGGACGAAAGCAAGTGCCGTAGGCAAGCTCGCCGTCCATACACCGAACCTGTTCGCAGGCCTTTACATACACCACGACACGCATGGGAAACTCATATTCCGAGCGGAGCCAATCAAAGAACTCCATGCAGGCGCGTCGGACCTCGGGATCGACCCCCTTCTCGTACCGTACCCGTAAACCGGTGCGGTGAGGGTGTTGGTCGTAGAAGGTGCGCCATTTTTGGGAACGCCAGATATTCATTACTTCACGTAATCAAACTCAAACTCATAAATGGAAACCGTATCCCCATCCTGACAACCCTTTGCCTCCAGCATCTCGAAAATCCCGCTGTCCTGCAGGACTCTCTGGAAGTAGTTGAGGGATTCGTAATCGTCGAAGTTGATGCGGCCCATGAGGTTGTAGATCCAGTCGCCCTCCACGAAGAAGGTGCGGTTCTCCTGACGGATGACGGTGTCCTGGACGCCCGCCCCCGCGATATCCGACAGCAGGGCTTCCTTTTCGTCCACCTCGCTCTCGTAGACCGTGATGGGGGGAAGCATCTTCAGCCGCTCGGAAACGCGGAAGATCATGTCCTGGATGCCCTCCCCCGTGGCGGCGGAGACGTAGATCATCTCCCACTCGTTCTCGTCCACGAAGTCCTCGAAGGCCTGTACGTCCACCACATCCTCGTCCAGGGCGTCGCACTTGTTGGCGATGATGATCTGGGGGCGGGTGGCCAGCTCGGGGCTGTACTTTTCCAGCTCGGAGTTGATGTTCTTGACGTCCTCGATGGGATCCCTGCCCTCGAAGCAGGAGATATCCACCACGTGGAGGAGAAGGCGGCAGCGGTCGATGTGGCGGAGGAAATCATGACCCAGACCCGCGCCCTCGGCGGCACCGTCAA
>JAGAIH010000246.1 GCA_017626655.1 Clostridia bacterium
CGTTACCTTTGCCAAGACTGCTGTGGTTACGCTGGTAGACGGGACGACCGAGACCATCGAGAACACATTGGTGGTTGCTGACTGCACCAAAGCCAAGTTTGGACTTGCCGTTCGTATTCCCACACTGCAATTTACTGAGGTTTCGATTCAGGGCTTCTCTACTGTGACGATCCCCGAATTTGATAATGATGAGGATTCCGAGGAAACCACTGAGCCCGCCGAAACATATTTTGCCGCCAAGCGTCTCGCTTCGTAATTATGTCCCCATCAATAAGGGACTCGCTCCCCTGCTCGCAAGAGTGGGGGGAGCATTTCAAAACACTATATGATGGCTGGCGAGAGATTTTGACATCCCTATCCTAATGGAATTAGGAGTTTCTTTTAAAAATATGATACCAAGGAGTAAAGAATGAGCATTTTAGTTGATATTTCCGAGAACCTGCAAAAGGGTAAGGCCAAGGTCGTGGCAGCGCTGGTACAGAGTGCACTTGACGAAGGCATACCCCCCGATGCCATTCTGAATGAGGGACTTCTCTCTGGTATGAATATCATCGGTGAGAAGTTCAAGAACAATGAAGTGTACGTCCCCGAGGTGCTGGTGGCTGCCCGTGCCATGAACAAGGGTACCGCCATCCTGAAGCCCCATCTGGCCGCCGCGGGTGTCCAGGCTACGGGTAAGGTCTGCATCGGTACTGTGCAGGGTGACCTTCACGATATCGGTAAGAACCTGGTCAAGATGATGCTGGAGGGCAAGGGCCTTGAGGTGGTTGACCTCGGTACCGACGTCTCCCCCGAGACCTTCGTCCAGACCGCCATTGACCAGAACTGCCAGGTCATCTGCTGCTCCGCTCTGCTGACCACCACCATGGGCGTCATGGAGGATGTGGTTAAGAAGGCCATCGAACTGGGTGTGCGCGACAAGGTCAAGATCATGATCGGCGGCGCGCCTGTCAACGAGGATTACTGCGCCAAGATCGGCGCGGATCTGTATACCCCCGATGCCGCTTCGGCCGCTGACGCCGCTGTGGAGTTCTGCAAGGGCTGATTCCTTTCCTCAATAAATACCTACTCCCCCACCCGCCTGCGGGCGGGGGAAGTTTTGCTTAGATCCCGCGTTTTTTACGCGAAACAAGGAGACCGCTATGCAAGATAAACTCATCATCCGCGATCTGGCCAAGCGCTACATGGAGCTGGCCACCTCCGAAAAGCAGATCAAGGCCAACAAGCGCATGAAGGACACCAACGATCTGAAAGTAGTCCGCCCTCCCGTGCTGATCGACGAGATCCCGTGGCATGAGCTGGCCTGCGAGGAGCTGAATCCCATTTGTGAGGATGGCCGCGCCCGCCACGCCGAGACGGTGCTTCGCCGCGCTCTGTACCAGAAAAAATACTTCAAGGCCGACCTCATCATGCCCGCCGAATGGGTGGTGCGCATGAGCTACTCCATGAACCCCCTGGGGCTGCAGGCAGACGAGGCCCGCGCTCACGGCAAGGGCATCGGCTACACCGACGTCATGGAGGACGAGTCCTGTCTGGAGATGATCAATCCCCCCGTGCTGAAGGCCCATCCCGAGAACGATGAGGCCAACATGGCCTACTTCACCGACCTCTTCGGGGACACCATGCCCGTCCGTCTGGCGGGAGTGGACTATCTCTACTCCGCATTCTGGGACGTTCTGACCCGCCTGCGCGGCGTGGAGCCCATCTTTGAGGATATGTACGACCGCCCCGAGTACCTCCATGCCATCATGGAGAAGATGGTGGCCCGCACCACCGCCCAGCTGGACTTCATCGAGGCCAACCTCCACGTGGATCCCCATATCCAGAACCTCCACTGCACCCCCGCCGCCGTGTCGGGGCTGGCGGAGGACGGACTCAAGGCCACTTGGTACCGCGGTATGGCCCAGTCCTTCTCCAGCATCTCCCCCGCCATGTTCAAGGAGTTCGAGTTGGACTACATCCTGCCTCTGGCCTCCCGCTTCGGCTACACCTACTACGGCTGCTGTGAGCCTCTGGACGATCGCATCGAGCTGCTCAAGACCATCCCCAACCTCCGTAAGATCGGGGTGTCCCCCTGGGCCAATCCCGAGCGTTGCGCCGCCATGATCCGAGGAGACTACGTAGCCGCCCGCAAGCCCAACCCCTCCCACGTGGCCCACGACACCGATCCCGCCCTCATCCGCCGCGAGGCCGAGGAGACGGTGAAGGCCATGCAAAAGTACGGCTGTCCCATGGACTACGTGCTGAAGGATATAACGACGGTGTCCTGCAAGCCCAAGAATTTGATTGTTTGGGCCGAGACCGTCAGCGACGTGATGGATGCCTACTACGGCGCAGACTGACAGAGTCATAAGGAGTTTACCATGAATCGCAATATGAAAGAGTGGCTGTCCGATATGATTTCGGCAGACAAAAAGACCGCCCTCCCCATCCTCTCCTTCCCCTCGGTGTCCCTGCTGGGCGTCACCGTCCGCGAGCTGATCTCGGACAGCGACCGCCAGGCCGAGGGTATGAAGCTGGTGGCCGATAGAGTCAACGCCGCCGCCGCCGTGTCCTTGATGGATCTGTCGGTGGAGGCCGAGTGCTTCGGGGCTACCGTCCGCGTGTCGGATGACGAGGTCCCCACCGTGGTGGGCCGCCTGGTCCACGACGAGGACGAGGCC
>JAGAIH010000247.1 GCA_017626655.1 Clostridia bacterium
CCGAGGGCAAAGAAAATGATGGCGGTGAGATTGTAATGTGTGTTATCCTCCCCCCAGTAGGTCAGCCCCCATTCAAAGCCCGTGAAAAGGGTCGTAAGAACAACGCTGAAGACGATCCCGACGGCTTGGGTGACGTTCAACAAGAGGGTACGTCGCCCGATGGCTTGGGGCGCGGGGAGCAGGTAGGGATCGGGCAGGATCAGCCCCGCCCAGGGCTTCAGCATCCACGCGGCGTAGGGCTTTTGGAGCCACAGCGTCAGCACCCCGCAGATACAGCAGAGGACCAGAGCGACGGGAATATAGGACACGGAGGACAGCACGCTGTTGAGATAATGGTGATCCCGCATCAGGACCAGGGGGGTGCTCAGGATCAACAGCTCGGCGATGACCACAAAGGCGCGGTAGGACCAATACGTCAAGGTGCGGCAGGCGGCAGTCAGCTCGTTTGCCGGTAGGAGGACGCCGTCTCCGTCGATCTGCTCCGACAGGGTGTCCTTCAGGCGCATGGTGGCCATCACTGCCAAGACCACGGCGGCCACGGTAAAGGCCACCATGCAGAAGAAGCCGATCACGGGACGGTAGAAGCCGTAGCTGACGGCCAGATGGACCACGTACCCCACGCAGGACAGGGCGATGGCGATGAGCAGGGAGGTGCGGAAGCTGGTAAGGGAGCGCTTGGTCATGCTCCGCAACCCCCGCAACGCCCGGGGATCCGACGTGGGGCGGGTCTGCGTAGGCGGATCTTCTTCCTCGTTTACAGGGGTTTCATGGGTGTGACCCCTATCGGCAGTATCATTTGCCGTCTCGTCGGGGCTTTCGGCAGCATCGGCGGCAGGCGCGGGCTCTCTGGGCGTAGCCTCCCGCATCCTTTCTCCCCGGAGCAATTCATCCACCGTCACCCCAAAGAGATCGGCGATGGCGGGGAGCAGCAGGATATCGGGCATGGCCTCGTCCCGCTCCCAGCGGCTGACGGCCTTATTGGATACGGCCAGGCGGTCGGCTACCTCCTGTTGGGTCAGCCCCTGCGCCCGACGGAGGGCGGAGATAAAGGAGCCGAGTGTTTTCTTTTCCATAGTGGTATTCCTTTCGTGGTGAGATGCGACGTGAGCTCTTGTCTGGCTCCATTCTACCACGGCGGGAGACAAATTGCAAGCCCCCAATGCGGGAAATGTGTCTCGGGGAGCGGGAATTTGAGGCTTGGGAGCAAAACGGGAGCGGAATTTCCGTGAGAACTCCCCCAAATTAGAAAAATTTCCCACAAAAATCGCAAATTCCCGCAAAAAACAAAAGTAAAAACCAAGACTTTTGCGTATATTATAAATGAAAAGAAAAGCGCGACCCCAATGGATCGCAGAAAGGAAGGACCACATGGACATGAATCTCCACGATTGGCTGAACGAGCGAGAAGACCTGCTCCTCTCCCCCGTCGCCACCCGATCCTCCGCTTCCCGCGGGCGGGAGCATCCCATGGAGCCTTGCCCCATGCGGAGCGAGTTCCAGCGGGACCGTGACCGCATCATCCACTGTCAGTCCTTCCGCCGCCTCATGTACAAGACCCAGGTGTTCCTCGCCCCTGCGGGGGATCACTACCGCACCCGCCTGACCCATACCCTGGAGGTCACCCAGATCGCCCGCACCATGGCCCGCGCCCTGCGCCTCAATGAGGACCTCACCGAGGCCGCCGCCCTGGGCCACGATCTCGGCCACACCCCCTTCGGCCACGCGGGAGAGGACGCCCTGACCCGCTGTTACGATCCCGACTTCGCCCACTACCGTCAGAGCCTGCGGGTGGTGGAGAAGCTGGAAAAGAACGGAAAAGGTCTCAACCTCTGCTGGGAGGTGCGGGACGCCATCGTCAACCACACGGGAGACTCGGTGGCCGCCACCCCCGAGGGTCAGCTCATCAAGTTCGCCGACCGCATCGCCTACATCAACCACGATATCGACGATGCCATCCGCGCGGGCATCCTGTCCCAAGCCGACCTCCCCGCCGAGATCACCTCGGTGCTGGGGGAGACCCACGGCGAACGCATCAATACCATGGTCATGTCGGTGGTATCCGCCTCCGAGAACAGCCCCGTCATCGCCATGACCCCCGAGATCTGGGAGGCCACCATGGCCCTCCGCGCCTTCCTTTTCGAGCGGGTCTACCGCAACCCCGTGGCCAAGGGGGAGGAGACCAAGGCCAAGGAAGTGGTCTACGCCCTGTTCACCCACTACGTCACCAATCCCGACAAGCTCCCCGAGCGCTACAAAACGCGCATCGGCACCGCCGAGGGGGAGACCGTGGAGCGGGCTGTGGCCGACTTCATCTCGGGCATGACCGACCGTTACGCCATTGAGACCTACCGGGAGCGCTTCGTTCCCCGCGTCTGGAGGGGGTCGAACGAATGAGTATGTACCCCAGAGAGATCGTGGAGGCCATCAAGGATCGGTCGGACATTGTGGATCTGATCGGTACCTATGTCTCCCTCAAGCGGGCGGGCTCCAATTACAACGGCCTCTGCCCCTTCCACAGCGAGAAAACACCCTCCTTTACGGTGTTCCCCGATAACCAGTCCTTCTTCTGCTTCGGCTGCGAGGCGGGCGGTGACGCCTTCACCTTTATTATGCGCACCGAGAACCTGGATTATAAGGGAGCCATAGAATTTTTAGCCAAGCGGAGCGGCGTGGACCTGCCCACCGACGGGCGGGAGGAGCGCCGCGGCGTGTCCCGTAAGCGGGTCTTTGAGATGAACCTCATCGCCGCCCGCTTCTGGCGGGAGTGCCTCTTCGACCCCAACATCGGTAAGGTCGGCATGGACTACCTCACCGAAAAGCGCGGTCTGCCCCTGTCCATTATCCGCCGCTTCGGCATCGGCTACGCGCCAAACGATTTCGGGGCCCTGACCGCCGTGTTGCGAAAGAACGGCTTTACCGATGAAGAGATGAAGGAAGCCTTCCTCTGCGGCATCAGCCAGAAGTCGGGGCGGGCCTTCGATATGTTCCGCGACCGCGTCATGTTCCCCGTCATCGACAACACCGGCAACGTCATCGCCTTCTCGGGCCGTGACGTGGGGGGACAGGACAACCGCAAGTACGTCAACAGCTCGGACACTCCCGCCTTCCAGAAGCGCAGGAATCTGTTCGCTCTCAACTTCGCCAAGAACCATTGCGCCGATCAGCTCATCCTCTGCGAGGGCAACATCGACGTGGTCTCCCTCCACGCCGCGGGCTTTGAGAACGCCGTCGCCTCCCTGGGTACCGCCCTCACCGACGAGCAGGCGAGGATCCTGGCCAAGTACACCAAGCAGGTGATCCTGGCTTACGACTCCGACGAGGCGGGGCAGAGAGCCGCCCACCGCGCCATGGGCATCTTCGCCAAGGTGGGGCTGGACGTCCGCATCCTGCAAATGCAGGGAGCCAAGGACCCCGACGAGTATATCAAGAAGTTCGGCGCTGAAAAGTTCCGTCAGCTCATCAAGAACAGCCGCACGGGCTTTGAGTTCAAGCTCCAGTCGGTCCTTTCGCGCCATGACCTGACCGTCCCCGACGAGAAGATCAAGGCCGCCGCCGAGCTTTGCTCCATCATATCCAAGGTCTACTCCTCCGCCGAGCGGGAGGTCTACATCCACGCCGTGGCCGAGCGACTGTCCCTCAGCGGGGACAGCCTCCACAAGGACGTGGAGTCCGCCATCCGCCGCAATATGAAGGAAGGGAAGCAACAGGAGAGCCAGCAGGCCAGACTGTCGGCCATGGGTATTCGGGACAAGGTCAACCCAGAGGCCGCGGGGAACGTCCGCGCCGCCGCCGCCGAGGAGGCCATATTGGGACTGCTCCTGCTCTACGGCGAGCATCGTAAGGCCGTGGCCACGGGACAGATCCCCCTGACCCGCGACAGCTTCGTCACCGCCTTCCACCGCAATGCCTTCACGGTGATCATGACCCTGGAGGAGTCCGACGGAGGCTTTGATTTCGCCCTCCTCGGGGAGTATTTCTCGGTGGAGGAAATGGGCCGTCTGGCCAGACTTGAGCAGGCGAGACGGGCTTTGTCCGAGAACGGTACCTCGGTCCTGCGGGCCGCCGCCGAGACCCTGGCGGAGGCCAAGGAAAGCCGGGCCGCCAAGGAGGCCGCCCCCGTGGACAGTATCCACATGATCCTGGCG
This sequence comes from Clostridia bacterium, assembly GCA_017626655.1. Next base: position 4,146 of record JAGAIH010000247.1, read on the forward strand.
GGCAAAAGAAAGCGCCTGAAGGATGGCTCGGATGACGAATCGTAAACTTAAAGTTTAAAAATAAATCAATTGTTGAAAATCCCGCAGAGCGGGACGGAAAGGAAGTACAGAAACATGGAAAAGAAGAATCCTGCCGTCGGTGAGAACGGCGAGCCTATGAGCAAGGCGGCCGCCAAGGCCGAGGCCGAGAAGGCCGCCAAGATGAACGACCTGGTGACCAAGGGCAAAAAGGGCAAGCTCTCCGAGAGCGACCTGGACGCGGTCCTGGAAGAGAACGATTACGATATTGACTCCCTGGACAAGCTCTACGAGTCCCTGGAGGACAACGGTATCCCGCTCCCCGAGCTGTCGGGCTCCGAAATGAGCGAGATCGAGAACGAGGTCGAGCAGTTCGGCAACAGTGAAAATATGCAGCGCATCCTGGAGCAGGAGGGTCTGGTGGATGATCCCGTCCGCCTCTACCTCAAGGAGATCGGCCGCGTGCCTCTGCTCACCTCCGAGCGCGAGCATGAGCTGGCTGAGCGCATGGCCGCAGGCGATATCGAAGCCAAAAAGGCCCTGGTTGAGGCGAACCTCCGTCTGGTGGTTTCCATCGCCAAGCGGTACGTGGGCCGCGGTATGTTCTTCCTGGATCTGATCCAGGAGGGTAACCTGGGTCTGATGAAGGCCGTGGACAAGTTCGACTACACCAAGGGCTACAAGTTCTCCACCTACGCCACCTGGTGGATCCGTCAGGCCATCACCCGCGCCATCGCGGACCAGGCCAGAACCATCCGTATCCCCGTCCACATGGTGGAGACCATCCATAAGGTGTCCCGCTACTCCCGCCAGCTCCTCCAGGAGTACGGCCGCGAGGCAACCGCCGAGGAGATCGGCGAGAAGATGGGCATGAGCGCCGAGAAGGTCCGCGAGATCATGAAGATCGCCCAGGATCCCGTTTCCCTGGAAACCCCCATCGGCGAGGAGGAGGACAGCCACCTGGGTGACTTCATCCAGGACGAGGACACCCCTGCTCCCGCCGACGCCGCCTCCCAGACCATCCTCCGCGAGGTCATCGAGCGCGAGCTTCACACCCTGACTCCCCGCGAGGAGCACGTCATCAAGCTCCGCTTCGGACTCTACGACGGCCGTACCCGCACCCTGGAGGAGGTTGGCCAGGAGTTCAACATTACCCGCGAGCGCATCCGTCAGATCGAGGCCAAGGCCCTCCGTAAGCTCCGCCATCCCAGCCGCGCCCGCCATCTGAAGGGCTTTTTGGATTGATTTGTCTGTTTTGACGGCCGCTCTTTCTGACGCGAATGGAATTTTTCGTGATTCGGCTCAATGCGCGGTCCCGAAAAACGGCGGTTTGCACAACAAAATCGGCGATTGCCACAATCCGATCGAATGGAAATTGTGCCTTGTGTATCAAAACGGATGTGAATTTTTCGCGGGCTCATCCAAATGGGCTTGCGAAAAACTTCCGGTGTTCATAAGTGTTCAAAATTTTCACTTGACAGATTCACAAAAATAGTGTACAATATGAAGGTATAAAAACGCGTACCCGTACCATGCGTATCGGTCGGGACAGCGCACAAGGAGGAACCAGTATGAACAAGAAACTCGTATGCTTGACTCTGAGCATATTGATGTTGCTGACCTGCGTTTTCGCGAGCTGTACTCCCAAGACCTCTACCGAAGAGGAAGGCGAGACGGTCGACAACAGCGCGAAGACCATCACCATGTGGGTCGTCACCGAGGACGAGACCACCGACGAGGCCAAGGAGGCTGTCAACGAGGCCTTCGCCAAGATCACCAAGGCAAAGTTCAAGACCAACGTGGTCATTCAGTTCTGCACCGAGGACGAGTACTACGAGAAGCTTGAGGGCGCCATCAAGGCCGCTCAGGATCTGATCGAGCTGGAGGCCAGACGCGCCAAGGAGCTGAGACCGTACACCCAGGCTCACAAGCGCGAGGGCAAGGATAACGCCACCCTGACCTCCGAGTTCTACGCCG
>JAGAIH010000248.1 GCA_017626655.1 Clostridia bacterium
GCCCCCTATTCCGCAGGCTCCGACGGCTGGTACATCTCCTGCCTCCAGGACGGCCAGCGCATCTCCGAGGGCCTGGGCAACGGCTGGAGGACCGAGAACCGCAAGGCCTCCTACGTGGACATCGACCTGGGCCGTACCCTGAAGTTCAACCGCATCGACCTCTACCCCGCCGGCTCCATCTTCGACTACGGCTCGTCCTTCCCCAAGACCCTCACGATCTCGGTTTCGGCCGACGGAAAGACCTACACCGAGGTCAAGACCCTTTCGGATATCGAGATCAAGACCACCAAGGGCATGAAGGTGGATATCGGTGAGCAGGAGGCCCGCTACGTCCGCGTGGACCTGGTGGATCCCGCCTCGGGCACCCGCTTCATGGCCCTCAACGAGATCGAGATCTACCACGACGACGGCACGGTTCCCGCCCCCGAGACCTTCACCCTCCTGAAGGACGACGGCACCGTCATCACCTACAAGGAGGGCGAGAACATCGCCAAGGGCAAGCAGACCTTCTACTCCTCCACCACCCCCGCCCACTATCAGGCCTGGGGCTGGGATATCTCCTACATCAACGACGGCAAGAGCGGCAACGGCTGGACCTCCAACGTGGGTCTCAACCGCTCCCCCAACGCCACCGAGTACGTGGGCGTCTCCTTCGGCGATCTCTTCGCCGTGGAGAAGATTATCCTGGAGGACAACGGCGTCTTCCCCGAGGACTTCAACGTAGCCCTCTCCGAGGACGGCCTCAACTGGACCATCGTCAAGGACGTCAAGGGTGAGCCCGACAAGAACTCGGGCGAGAAGTACGAGATCCTGCTGGATGCCCCCGTGAACGCCCGCTTCGTCCGTGTCACGGGCACCAAGCTCCGCGGCGGCGGTAACGACGGCTACCTCCTCCAGCTGGGCGAGATCGAGGCTTACGGTAAGCCCGTCTGCGACAAGACCGTCCTGGAGGAGGCCATCGACACCTTCAAGGCCGAGGGCGGCGACGAGACCGCCAAGGAGTTCACCGATGCCACCGCGGCCATGGATAACGCGCTCCTGACCCAGACCCAGGCCCGCGACTACGCCAAGAAGCTCCTGGCCCTGGTGGGCAAGGAGCTGGAGACCGAGCCTCCCGTGACCGAGCCCGACACCCCCGCCGAGACGGATCCCCCCGAGGATCCCACCGACGGGGACACCGACGCTCCCACCGATCCTACGGATCCCACTGAAAAGCCCACCGATCCCGTCGAGGATCCCACCGACACGCCCGACGAGACACAGCCCGAGAAGAAGGGATGTAAGTCCGCCATTGGCCTCACCGCCCTGCTGATGATCGGCGGCGCGGCACTCCTGATCCGCAAGAAGCGGGAGGAGTAAGCTCCTTACAATAATACGATCCCACAAAAATACCGCACCCTGCCGTTTCGGTGGGGTGCGGTATTTTCATAGAGGGGGAAGGTTGCGTTCAAATTTGGGTTTGTAGGTCTGTTTGAAGGAGTGAAAATGCCTATGGCGGTAAACTCCCCCACCGCCTGCGGGCGGAGCCCCCTCGGGGAGGGAGCCTTGGGGCGCGGGGCAAAATCACTTATCGGGTAACGAATTTCCGCGGTTTAGGTAAAAGGCTCCCTCCTTGAGGGGTAGCGAAGCGGCAACGCGGTAGTGAATGGCCGCCTGTGGCGGGCAGAGCCGCGTTGTGACCGACCCGCAGGGAGACCTCCCGCGAAGCGGGTGGGGGAGTCATCGCGAGAAGCGGGTCATTTTGTTCCGTCAGACCAATAAACCCCAATTTCATCTCTCTCTCACGTCCGTAACGTCCCGTCACTGCATCGCACCGTCACCTGTGTGCCGATTCCCTGGGCGGTCAGTCGCTCCCATTGCTCCACCGTTCCCTCGAAGACGATCTCCTCTATGACGTCCTCCTCCAGGAAGGCCTCCTTGTGGATGGAGGTCAGGGTGGCGGGGAGGGTCACGGCGGGCAGAGCCGTGTCCGCCAGGGCGTGGCGGTCGATGGTGGTGAGCTTGTTGGAGAGGGTCAGCTCGGTGAGGGAGGCGCAGCCCTTGAAGAGGCCCTCGTGCAGGCGCACCACGTTCAGGGGCAGTTCTATTTTCCGCAGAGAGGTACAGCCCTCAAAGGCGGAGAAGCCGATCTCAAAGACCTGGGGCGGGATGGTGATCTCGGTAAGGGACTCGCACCCCAGAAAAGCCTGGAAGCCGATCTCGCGGAGCCTCGGGGGCAGCTCGATGGAGGTCAGGGAGACGCAATTCACGAAGGTGGTCGGGGGCAGCTCCTCCATGTCGTCGGGGAGATGTACCTCGGTCAGAGCGGTACAGCCCTCAAATATGCTCTGCCCCATCATGCCGGTGTTGTCGGGGGCCTTCAGGATGGTTGCCGACTCCAGGGCGGTGCAGTCCGCCAGCAGCCAGCCGCTGATGTTCTTGACGGTGTCGGGGATGGTGATCTCCTTGAGGGCGGTACAGCCCCGGAAGGTGTTGTTGCCGGTATTCCGCAGACACTCGGGCCATTTGATCTCGGTAAGGGAGGTGCAGTTCGCGAAGAGGGCGTAGTGGAAGCCGAGGGTCAACGCCTTGTTGGGCAGAACCACCTTGGAGAACTCGTCCCGTCCATTCAGGGAATCGGTGTCGATGGAGACCACGGGCAGAAGACCGTACTGCTCGGTGAAGTAGACATTGGGCAGGATCAGGGTCTCCCCCATGTCCCCCCGGATATCCGTGAGGATATACCCCTCCACGGGGGTGCCGTCCGAGTTCTCGTAGGAGTAACCCGCGTTGTCGGTGTACTGGAAGGTGCAATCCTCAATGGGGTGGGCGCCCTCCACCAGACCGCATCCCGTGCAGTAGCCGTCCACGTAGACGTGGGGCAGGATCTCCTCGCCCTTCTCCGTCTTGCTCCGCCCGCAGTCGCGGCAGACCAGACGGTGGATGGATACGGCGTAGCAGGAGGCCTCCCGCTCGGCCTCGGGCTCGGGCTGATAGTCGTGGCCGTCGGCGCAGGGGTTCTGGGTGACGGTGGCGTCGGGCTCCTCGGTGGCGTCTCCCGGCTCGCTCTCGGTCTCATCGGGGAACAGGAAGGGGAACAGGGAACCGAACAGGTCTCCCCAGGGACTTCCGCCGGGAGCGGTGGGATATGAGGGATGAGAGGGTACTCCCGAGGGGAAGAGGCCGCCCGGCCCCACGATAGCGGAAAGACCGCTGTATAGAC
>JAGAIH010000005.1 GCA_017626655.1 Clostridia bacterium
CGTGGCCCTCTTGCACCATTTTGAGGAATTTGCCAAAATTATTCTGAATTTCGGTTGCGGTGACACTGGTCATGAATACGACCTCCTTCCGTATCATATTGGGGGACACTATCAGTATAACACAAAATAGCGATTTTGTCAATGCATCAAAATCGCTATTTTTTGCTTTTTCTGTCAGATAATGCCGAATTCCGCCTTCAGCTTCAGCACACGGAGAACCGACTCGTCAATTCTCTCCTCGGAAATGACCCCCTCGCGGACGGCGTCCAGGACGGCGGGGACCTGCTTCCAGTAGGTGGAGCAACACAAAAGATCGTTGCCCGAAAGGACGGCCTGCACCGCCGAGGCGCGGTCCCCCGTGTAGAGGGTGATGGCGTTCATGTCCAGGGAGTCGGTCATGATGACCCCGTCAAAGCCCAGGTCCTCGCGGAGGAGCTTATGGACGGCGGGGGAGAGGGAGGCGGGGATATCGGGATCCATGCAGGAGACCATGTTGTGGGCGATCATGACGATGGGGGCGCCCGCCTGAATGCCCGCTATGAAGGGCTTGAGATCGCAGGTCATGAACTGCTCCATGGTGCGGTCGTCGCGAGCGATGGAGGTATGGGTGTCCACGTTGTCGCCGTAGCCGGGGAAATGCTTGATGCTGCCCACCATCTTGCAGTCGTTCATGGCGGTGACCACCGTCTTCGCGTAGACGGCGGCGGCGTCGGGATCGTGGCTGAAGGTGCGGTCAAAGATAAAGCACGCGGGATCAGCCGACAGGTCCAGGACGGGGGCGTAGTTGAAGTTGACCCCCAGGTCCCGGAGGAATTCGCACTTCTCCCGGGTATCGGCGTCGATGCGCTCATAGCCGCCCTCGGCGAAAAGGTCGCGGGGGGACTTGAAATTGGTCTCGCGGAAGGCGGGATATTTAGAGGCTCTGACCACGCGGCCTCCCTCGCAGTCCACGGCGATGAAGGGGTTCAGCTTGGCCGCCTCACGGTAGGAAGCCATGAGGGCGCGGATCTCCTCGGGAGTGCGATGCTCGTAGTCGCAGGCGTAGAGGGTAAAGCCGCCCAGGTGGTAGTCGGTGATGGCGGCCATAGCGTCGGCATCGTCCTGGGGACGGCGGGCGACGAAGAGCTGACCCACCTTTTCTTCAAGGGTCATGGAAGCCAGGATGGCATGGATATCGGTCATGGGAGAGTCCTCCTTGGAGTTTGGTGATATTACCCATATTGTACACGAAAACAGGGGATTTGTCAAGATTATATTGACAAAAAACAGGGGATATGGTACAATGGAGCCATCCCGTGGGACACTGCGGACAAATGAAAAGGAGACTATCCCTATGATCAAGAAGCTGCTCGCCCTTCTGCTGGCTCTGTGCCTCATGACAGGAGGACTCACCCTGACCGCCCTCGCCGCTGACGATGACGGCGGCCTCGTCCTCATCTTCGAGGAGAACTTCGAGGAATACCAAAAGGACGTCAACGTCAGCTCCACTCTGATGCCAAGCTTCTTCGTCTGTGATGCTAACGCCGCTATCGGCGGTAGCGCCATTACAGTGGAGGAAGCCACAAACGGAGACCTCTATCTCAAATCTCACTGTTTCACTCAAATCTATCCGGTCACTCCCATCGTTGGCGCCTACGAATTTTCCTTGGATGTCTTCTCCGCCCAGGGCAACGTACAGAGCGGCGTGTTCATCCGAGCCCCCAAGACCACCGCAGCTTACTATGAGGCCGACGGTCATCCCGATACCTCCACGGGTCATGCAGGTCTGTTCCTTTATACCCATGGCGGCGATCTGGGGGTCGACATCAAGACTTACGACGAAAACGCGAGCAAGACCACATTTCTACAGAATAACACCGTCACCTTCCCCCTGCCCGACGGTGTGTCTTACCCCTATACACTCCTCGTACAGGATTCAGGTACCGAGATCGCGATCTCGGTCAACGAGACCCCCATCTGCCGCGTGACCTTCACAGATCCCGGTAAGGTCTACAGCAAGCACCCCTCCCAGGGCAAGTTCTTCGGCTCCGCCAAGCTTTTCGACGCCGAGGGCAAGGAGTTGGCTTCCTATACCGATCCCCTGCTGTCCAGCGACGCCTCCTACATCGGCTGGACCACCCGCAATTCCGACATGATCGTGGACAACGTCTCCGTGAAAGTCGAGACCGCTTACCAGACGGTACTGGCTATCAATAAGCTCCCCACCAAGGTCACCGAGAAGAATATGGCCGACGCCAAGGAGATCGCCGCCGCCGCCCGCGAGCTGTACGATTCCCTGCCCGAGGACAAGAAGGCGCTGGTGGTCAACCTCGGCAAGCTCACCAAGGCCGAAGAGTCCATCGACGCCATTGAGAACGCCACCGAGGCGCCTACCGACGCTCCTACCGAGCCTGAGACCGATCCCGTTACTGAGCCCGAAACCGACTCTGAGGCCTACACCGAGGCCCCCGATGATCCCGCTACCCAAGCTCCCGCGGACACCGACGAGCCTTCCACCGAGGCGGACAGCAGCAACGCCGCTCCCAACGGCACCGCAGACCCTGAGGTCAAGGTTCTTGAGGATTCCCTGGCCATCTGGTGTTTGATTGCTCTCATGATCGTGGCTGTCTGCGGAGCCGCGGGCTACATTACCGTCAAGGTGAGAAAGTGAGCCTGCCATGACCGTACTGAAAAAGCTGAAAACACGGAGCCTGGTGGCGTTGGGACTGCTTCTGGCGGTTCTGGTCACCTCCTTCCCTCTCACGGCTACGGCGGATGCTTCCACCCTAAAGGCCGTGGAGATCACCCCCGATGACCGCGCCTACGATTGGGTGACTTCGGGCAAAAAGACCTACACCTACGATTTCTCCTCCACCGAGGTCACCGACTACTCCGCCGACGAGGTGCTGGCCACCGCATCCCTGCGGACCAACATGATCTTTGACGGGCAGACCCTGTCCTGCAAGGAGGGCAAGACCTTCTCCTTCGGTTCTTCCCTCTTCCTGGGGGATGATTACGGCCTCTACGGCGGGGAGATGTCAGTGGATGCCAATGTGACGGGGGGCAAGCTCTCCATCGGTACCCGCCTCTCCCGCATGGCCACCGACGCAAAGCACCGCGGCATCTGGTTCACCTTCGACGGCACCGATACGGTCACCGTCTCCGAGCCCGAGAGCCGTCTGACCGCTACCGTCAAGGCTGACAAGGTCGCCTCGGTGGGCAAGCTCACCGTCAAGGACAAGGACACGGTCATCGAGCTGTACCTGGACGGCGCTCTCCTTTGCTCGGTCACCTACGACAGCTACACGGGCGGCATCGCCATTCTGGACGCCGCGGGGACCAAGCTGGCCTCCAAGGACAAGACCGATGTCCGTCCCGCAGGCTATTTCACGGTCTACGCCGACAAAACGGTGGGGCATATCGACAATCTCACCTTTGAGCATAACGATCTCACCGTAAAGCCCTCCGACGTGAAGGGCTACTCCATCGACTACACCACCTGGGTGGCCACCGACGACCGCGACCGCACCACCCCCACGGGCGTGGAGCTTCGCGAGGGCAAGCAGGTGGGCCTGTTCTACTTCCTCAATCGAGGGGGCGAGGACACCGAGTTCATCCAGGACAACACCTACATCTATCTGGACCAGGGCCTGGAGGGACTCAAGGAGCATCTGACCACCCCCGGTGAGTCGGGCGCCTACTACTGGGCCGAGCCTTACTTCGGCTACTACAAGAGCAACAGCGAATGGGTCTTCCGCAAGCACGCCTACCAGCTGGAGGCCGCGGGAGTGGACTTCATCTTCCTGGACTTCACCAACGGCGCGTACTATCCCCAGGAGCTTCAGGTGCTTCTGGACACCTGGCTCCAGCTCCGTAAGGAGGGTACCGACACTCCCGATATCTGCGTCTTCTCGGCCGGTAACTACGGCGCCGTCATGGGCGCTCTGCGGGGGAGTATGTACTCCGAGGAGGGATTTGCCAAGTACGGCGAGCTGTTCTATCAGTACAAGGGCAAGCCTCTGACTCTGGCGGGGTGCGCGGGGGACACCTCGGATCTGGGCAACTGGATCAACTCCACCTTCACCGTCCGCGACTGCTGGGCCTGGAAGGACGCCGACGGCAGCTGGAACTGGCTCCAGGAGTACGTCGACCGAGGCGGGACCATCCGCTACTCCCTGGGCGGTCCCGGCCGTGACGCGGAGGGCAACTTCGAGCAGCTGGCCCTCTGCATGGGTCACCACCCCACCACCTCCAAGGGGCGCAGCTTCGACGGCTCCAAGCCCACCCGTTGCCCCGAGAACGACTACGGCTTCTCCATGGACTCGGGGGCAGGCGTCGGCTTCGCTTCCCAGTTTGAGGCGATCATGCACTTCGATCCCGACATGGTCATGATCACGGGCTGGAACGAGTGGACGGCAGGACTCAACCAGACAAGCTCGGGCTACCCCGATTTTGCCGGCTCCGCTGATCTGGGCTTCCAGTTCGTGGACCAGTTCAGCCCCGAGTTCTCCCGCGACGGCGAGCCCATGAAGCTCCGCGACGGCGAGGAGGTAGGCTTTGGCGATAACTACTACTACCAGATGACGGGCTACATCCGCCAGTACAAGGGCACGGGTGCGGTCACGAAAGCCTCGGGGCAGGTCTCCATTGATCTGTCCGACAGCGCCGTCTGGGACAGCGTGGGCCCCGTCTACGGCGACAACGTGGGCGACGCAACCTGGCGCCATGAGGAGGGCTACTTCTCCAACCTGACTTACGTGGGTAACTCCGCCCGCAACGATCTGGTGTCCGCCAAGGTCTCCCAGGATGCCGACTACCTGTACTTCACGGTCACCACCGCCCGTCAGCTCATCGTGGACGACGGTCAGAACTGGATGAACCTGTACGTCGACCTGGACAACAACCCCGCCACGGGCTGGGAGGGCTTTGATCTGGTCCTCAACCGCGCGAGAGATGGACACTATGTCTCGGTGGAGTCTCTGGCGGAGGGCTGGGCCGGCAAGCATATCGGCCAGGCTCTCTACACCGTGGAGGGTGACCGCATAGTCATCCGTCTGGCCAAGGCCACCGTGGGACTGAAGGGTCAGGTCTCCACCCTCTGCTTCAAGTGGGCGGATAACTCCACCCTGTCGGGGAACGTCATGGAGTTCATGGATCTGGGCGACACCGCGCCCAACGACCGTTTCTCCTATATGTACGTCTGCCCCGAGAGCGAGGGGACTGCCGCTGTGGCGACTCCCGCCTACGAGCTGACGGCGGCTGACGGCTCCAAGGTCGATGCCCGCGACGAGAGCCAGCCGCTCCCCGGCTTC
>JAGAIH010000249.1 GCA_017626655.1 Clostridia bacterium
AGTTCGACAAACCCAAATTTGAATACAAAAATTAACAAAGTCCAATTGCACAAAACCCATTGACAATCCATGTGCAATATGCTATAATACCATCGTTTGGCCTACAGGCCAAGCCCCGCGTATATCGGGTCATTATTCCAAAAGGAGAACATCCATGAAAAAGACCATACTCATCCTCGCCTTCGCCCTGCTGGCCGCCGTCTCTCTGACCTTCGTGGCCTGCGACAGCGCCAAGACCCCCGAGGACACCACCCCCGACACCACCGTCACCACCGACACCCCCACCGAGCCTGTGACCGAGGCTCCCACCTCTCCCGAGACTGACCCCGAGACCGAAGCCCCCACCGAGGAGATCACCACAGAAGAGGAGACCACCGAGGAGGTCACCGAGCCCGAGACCCTGGAGGTGGACCTGGAGAAGGTCACGGTTTCCAGCAGCCTCGCCCTATTTGAGTCCCTCTTCACCACCGCTGACAAGGACACCTGCGTAGACGACCTGGTGGATGTCTTCGGTAATCCCGCCGTTGAGGACGGGGTCAAGATCCCCCTGGTCTACCAGGGCGCCATCCACCTGGGCGATATCGACCTGTCCAAGTACAAGAAGGTCACGGTCACCTATGCCACAAGCTCCGCCTCGGGTACCGTCGCTGACTACGAGACCACGCAGAAGCGGGCCATGCTGACCCAGGCCGACACCAAGGGCGAGCTGTCCCCCGCCGAGGACGCCATCATCGCCTTCGCCGTCTACTACATCCCCTCCACCACCTGGCAGCTCACCACCGTGGAGATCGACCTGACGAACGTAGACTACAGTGGCGCGCTGTTTCTGACCTTTGACTTCACCGAGGGCGTGAATCTGTATCATGCCGTGACGGGTGTTGTGTTTGAGGGTTGATTCGAATGAAAAAGAAGAACGCCTCGCTTACGCGGGGCGCTCTTTGTATTATTGGGTGGTGGGACTCGAACCCACACGAAAGATGTTGAAGGAGGGGAGCTGGTGACAGGAGTCTGAACCTACACCTCGCCTTCGGCGAGCTGGTCAAGTTGCTCTCCGCTCCCGTTGGTCGCTACAGATATCAGACCTTTTCGTTATCTTGCAACTTGAAGCAGTTTCTTCTATCTATCGTCAGTTCCAATAGAAAACCCACCCGCAAAGGGTGGGTTTTCTATTGGAGCTGGTGACAGGAGTCGAACCTGCAACCTGCGGTTTACGATACCGCTGCTCTGCCATTGAGCCACACCAGCATTTCTTCACAACAGTATGATTATACCATAAACCAAAGGATTTTGCAATAGGTTTTGCAAAAATATTTTTGGGAATTTTCCTCAATATTTTATCAGTTATGCAAAACACATCTTGATTTTCATCGAAAAATATGATAAAATAGATATAGTATACAAACCTCAAAAGAAACGGAACCGAATTTTATGAATCTAACCGACATTCGCACCATCAAGGACGTCATGTCCATCTACAATATCCACTTCCGCAAGGAGTTTGGGCAGAATTTCCTCACCAACATCTCGGTGGTGGAGGACATCGCCGATTCCTGCTCGGATACCCCCGACGCCACCGTCCTGGAGATCGGCCCCGGTATCGGTGTCCTGACCCAGGAGCTGGCCTTCCGCTACCGCAAGGTCATCGCCGTGGAGATCGACAATGGCCTCATCCCCGTCCTGCGCTACACCCTGCAGGACTGCCCAGAGGGCGTGGTGGACGTGGTCCACGCCGACGTCATGAAGGTGGATCTTGGCAAGCTTCTGAAGCCCGCCTTCGACGCGGGCAAGGTCTCGGTCTGCGCCAATCTGCCCTACTACATCACTACCCCCATCCTCATGGCCCTGCTGGAGTCGGGCCTGCCCTTTGAGTACATCACCATCATGATCCAATCCGAGGTGGCCGACCGCCTTTGCGCGAAGGCGGGAAGCAAGGAGTACGGCGCCATCACCGCCGTGCTGAAGTACTACGGCGAGGCCGAGAAACTCTTCAAGGTCTCGGCAGGGAACTTCATCCCCGCTCCTAAGGTGGACTCCACCGTGGTCCGCATCCGCCTCCACAAGCAGAAGCCCTACGTTCCCAAGGACGAGGAGACCCTCTTCAAGACCATCCGCGCCGCCTTCGAGCAGAGGCGCAAGACCCTCCCCAACGCCCTCTCGGCGGGCTTCCCCGAGATCCCCAAGGAGACCCTCACCGCCCTCATCGAGGCGTGCGGCCACCGCCCCGATATCCGCGGGGAGCGGCTGGATATCGCCGATTTCGTGGCTTTGGCGGATAAGATCTTTGAGGTGAAGTGCGAGGCTTGACCGGATCTTTCAACCCCCGCAAGTATGTACTCATATTGGTAAAAAAGGAGATCGACGACCATGAAAAGCAAGAATTGCTCGTTTGACAAGCATCCAACCCCCGTATTCGGCGGCGAGGCCACGGGCACCGTGTTCGATGCCTATGTCTGGGAGCAGAACGGCAGACTGCGTATGGATTTTTCCTGGAGACCCCGAAAGGCTCTGGGCGTGACCTTCTCGGATGACGGCATACACTGGGAGGAGCCTGTGGTCACGCTGG
>JAGAIH010000250.1 GCA_017626655.1 Clostridia bacterium
CACCCCCGAGACTGCCAAGGACGAGTCCAAGATCTCCCAGGCCATCGCCAAGATGCTGGAGGAGGATATGACTCTCCGTTACGAGAACAACCCCGAGACCAAGCAGATGTGCATCTACGGTATCGGCGATATGCACCTGGCCGTCCTCTGCTCCAAGCTGAAGACCCGCTTCGGTACCTCCGTCAAGCTGGATGAGCCCAAGATCCCCTACCGCGAGAAGATCACCAAGCCCTGCGACGTGGAAGGTAAGCACAAGAAGCAGAACGGCGGCTCGGGTCAGTACGGTCACGTCAAGATCCGCTTCGCTCCCGGCGAGGAGGAGGGTCTGACCTTCGTGGACGCCACCGTTGGCGGTTCCGTGCCCAAGAACTTCATCCCTCACGTTCAGAAGGGTCTGGAGGACGTTATGGCCAAGGGCGCCGCAGGCTTCCCCCTGGTCCAGCTGAAGGCCGAGCTGTACGACGGTAGCTACCACGCCGTCGACTCCGACGAAATGTCCTTCAAGATGGCCGCCAGCCTGGCCTACAAGAAGTGCCTCGAGCTGTCCGCTCCCGTGCTTCTGGAGCCTGTGGGCGATCTGACCGTCACGGTTCCCGACGCCCTGGTGGGCGACGTCATGGGCGACCTGAACAAGCGCCGCGGCAGCGTCATGGGTATGCACCCCTACGAGGGCAAGGTCGGTTACACCACCGTCCAGGCCACCGCGCCCAAGTCCGAGCTGGCCGACTATCCCATCTCCCTCCGCGCTATGTCCCAGGGCCGCGGCTGGTTCGACTATGAGGTCACCGGCTACGACGTGGTGCCCAAGAACATCCAGGATAAGATCGTGGCTGCACAGCAGTAATTGAAGATCCTTTATGGGAAGCCTCCTTCGGGGGGCTTCTCTTTTTGCATCATAAAACCCCCCGTCGATCATTGTCGGCGGGGGATGTTGCTTATAGCTCGGAAAGGATGCTTTGCTTTTTCTCGTTGTATTCTTCTTCGGTGATGAGACCGCGAGCTTTGAGGTCGTTCAGTTGGGTCAAGCGTTCCTCGAGGGTCTGAACGGACGTGGGATCAGAGGCGGATGTGGGTGTGGGTTCAGTTGCCGGAATAGGCGTATCTTCGAATGTTGACATTACATTCGTTTCGGATCGCCGGAGGATCATAATAAAAGTGACAACTAATGTAGCAATGGCGAACAGTACCGTAAATTGGACCGAATCATCTATTTCGTACGCGGCTACGGATGCTCCCCAAAAACTATCGGAAACAGTAATTTTAATGGTCTCATAAGAATTGGCTATGAGATTGAGCAAACAGGTGAAGCCGACAGTACAGCTTGAGAATATAAGCATAGGAGGCTTGTGCTTACCTGTGCAAGTAAACAATAGAAAAAGAACAGCGCACACATGGACTAAAATGAGTAAAACCAGCAGAGTGGATGCTTCGGAAGAATCATAGGAAGAAAAATCCGCAATAGCACTACCTAATGAGGTGGACTCACTTCCTTCCAATCCGTCCCAACTCAGGCGGCCATACCGTACGCAAGGAACGCACCAGATCATAAGAAGTGTAACGGTATGGAGTAAAATGAGACACACTTTTCTTGCTGTGCTGATGGAAGGATTCATCTTTGTTTTCGGGATCTTCTGACCGTCACTTCTTTGTGCCAAAAGTAGGATCCCTCCAAGAAAACTGCAGAATAACAAAGATAGTATTTTCAAGCCGATAGGAATGTTTTTAAGAGCATCCACTTTCTTGATTTTTTTGAACATAATTATGTATATAGGAATGCTTATGAGAAGGGAAAGAATACTTACGAACGCTGTCCCTGGATTAAAGGCAAAGAAATAATTGCAGAGGTGATCGATCATTCCAATAATGAACAGAACGACCAACAATCCCTTGGAAAAAAGAAATCGTTTGAATTTTAACATTACATGTAACCTCCTGGGTATACCAAATTGGGATGATTATATTATACCACATTGGTATAATATTGTCAAGAGGTGATGAACATAGTACGTTTAAAGATTCTACGAAAAAAACGCCACATCTCCCAACTCAAGCTGGCCATGGATCTGAATATGAATCAGAACAGCATCAGCCGCTATGAAAACGGTGAGAGGGAAGCGGACTACGAGACATTGATCCGTTTCGCGGATTATTTCAATGTCTCCATTGACTACCTTTTGGAACGGACAGACAATCCCGAGATAAATCGGTAAATAAATATGCTACCCCCGCGCGAAGCGACAAACTTTGCGCGGGGGTCGTGTTATACTGGGGGCAGAAAGAAATGAGAGGCTTCAAATTGGGGTTTAGCGGAGAGAAGTCCGCGTTCGTTAGCCTTCCCCAGCGGGGAAGGGGGACCGCGAAGCGGTGGATGAGGAGAACACTTGTAAACCAGCGTTCTGGGTGAGTGGCTAACTCTCCTACCGCTTTTTGGATCCTGTCCCCCAAAAAACAAGCAATTGTATCAATTTTTTTAACACTTCTATCCGCATGGTTGTAGAAGCGTAACTGTAATCTCGGTATGTTGGCTTACAAATACTCTCTTCATCCACCGCTTCGCGGTCCCCCTTCTCCGCTGGAGAAGGCAAGGGAACGGTCAACGCACCGATAAACCCAAATTTGAATCTCGGAAAGGACAAGCCCATGCCCCAAAAACAAGACCACCTCCCCCGCGACCGCGCCGAATTCGTCTGTGACACCGCGGGGAGCATCCTCTCCATCCGCATCCGCGGGGAGATCGACCACCACACCGCCGCCGCCATCCGTCAGGGCATC
>JAGAIH010000251.1 GCA_017626655.1 Clostridia bacterium
GGACAAGGCGGTCAACGACAAGGGGCAGACCATCCCCCACAACAAGCCCTACGCCATTCTGGTGGAGTCCGACCGTCCCATCGTGGCCCAGTGCTCCAGATTGGACGTTTCCCAGCCCGAGTACGCGCTCATGACGACGATTGCGTACTGATTCAAAAAGCAGAAATACCCGAGGTCTTTTGACTTCGGGTATTTTTTACTTTCAGGGGAGCTTTAAATTGGGGTTTTGCGAGCTGTTCGGCACGATGGCCCAGTTGCCAATGACCCATTGTAGGGAGCGACGCCCTCGTCGCTACGCAACCTGAAAATTGCCCATTTTTATTGTCAGATATATATGTTTCGTCTTTACACCCGAAACATATCGGTATGTTCTATGTGGCGGAGCGACGAGGGCGTCGCTCCCTACAGGTGTTTGTGCCAACCGAAACACACCGATAAACCCAAATTTGAAAAGCTGACCGGAACGTCATCCTTCTCTGTTTAAACATCACCCAAACAAAGGCTCGCCCAGCCAGGGGATGGTGCGTCGGATGGAGACCCTTTCGACCTGCACCGTGGCGGTCATCTCGGCTCCCGTAACGGCGTCGGAATATGTATAGGGCTCCTCGATACGATCCCGATCCCACCAGGCAATGCGGACGGTGTTGCAGACGCGGAATTCCTCGGATGCGTTGGGGTAATGGAAGTAGATCAGTTCACCGTCATGGTAGGCGCTAAATCCGTTCTCGTCCACGTGTCCGAGGTATTCAAACTGCACGGTTCGGTGGGATCCTACCCAGAAAATGATGAAGGCGCAGAGCATGAGCAGGAGGACAACCGAAACGAGGAGGATCGTCTTTTGCTTTTCTTTCAGCTTTTTCATGGCGTTTTCCTTTCACAGTGTAGAATGTTGGATCCCTCTACCTATATAGACGCTTTTTTTCGCGAAATATTTCGCGAAAGCCGAAAAGTTCACAAAAAGTTCTCATTCTCCCTCGAAATCGGGAGTATAGGCGCGGGTGGCGGCGTCCTTGCCCTGGCTGAAGCCTACGATCCCCAGGCGGGCGGCCTCCTCCAGGACGGAGGTGTACTCGAACTCGGTGACGCGGCGGCGAAGGTTCTTGTGGGGGCAGTCCATGGCGAAATCGGGGGTGTACTGGCGCATGACCGAGACGCGGATGTCGGCCACGGGGAGGATGGAGGCGATATGGCGCAGGACGGCTATGGAGTCGGCGCGGCAGCCCGGGAGGACGAGATGGCGGAGGATGACGCCCTTTTGGGTGAGGCCGTCCCCCTCCTCATACTTCCCTGTCTGGCGGTACATTTCCAGCACCGCCTCGGTGGCCCGTTCGGCGTAGTCGGGGGCGGCAGAGTAGGCCTTGGACAGGTCGGAGGAGATATACTTGAAATCGGGGAGGTAGATATCCACCAGGCCCTCCAGCATTTCCAGGGACTCCGCCGACTCATAGCCCCCGCTGTTCCAGACCACGGGGATATGCAGACGGGGCTTGAGCTTTTCGAGTAGCCTTGCCAGGGGGGCGGTGTAGTGGGTGGGGGTGACGAGGTTGATATTGTGGACCCCTTCATCCTGGAGACGAAGGATGGCTTCCGTCAGCTCCTCCTCGGTATAGGAACGGCCCAGGCCCTCGCGGCTGATCTCGCGGTTCTGGCAGAAAACACAGCGAAGGTTACAGCCCGAGAAAAAGACGGTACCCGAGCCGTTTTTCCCGCTGATAGGGGGTTCCTCCCAAAGGTGTGGGGCGATGCGGGCGACGCGGTAGGCGGCTGTGACGCCGCAGACACCCGTCTGTCCCCCCACGCGGTCAACACCGCAGGCGCGGGGGCAGATACGGCAGGCGGAAAGAAGAGATTCCGGGGTTTGATTCATGGTCGGACTCCTGACGTATGGTTGATTTTGTTATTTTTATATTATTATACAATATGCGGAGTAGGATTGCAAGATTTTTGAAGGATTTTTTTCTTGACAAATTGACGAAAGAGTGGTATAATAATACTGGTTTAGTGTGCCGTGCTTTACCCGGTGCGGCACCGAGCATCCCCTTTATGATTTGACGAAAGGCGCGCTTGAGCGCAAGGTACACGTATGGCTTCGTTTGATACCCACAACCGAACTGCACGCATCCGCACGGCTGAAATACTCTGTGTGGGTACCGAGCTGCTCCTGGGCGACATCGTCAACACCAACGCTGCTTTCCTTTCCAAGAGGCTTGCCTCTCTGGGGATCGCGGTCTATCACCAGACGGTGGTGGGTGACCACCCCGAGAGACTCCGCGTGGCTCTGTCGGACGCCTTTGAGGGTCATGGGCGTCCCGCCGCCGATCTGGTGATTCTCAGCGGGGGGCTTGGCCCGACCTACGACGATCTCACCAAGGAGACCGTCGCCGCTTACTTCGGAAGAACCATGGAGATGCATGAGGAATCCCTAACGCGCATCCGTGATTTCTTCACCCGCACGGGGCGGGTCATGACCCCGAACAACGAAAAGCAGGCCATGATGCCCGAGGGCTGCGTGGTCTTTCCCAACGATTACGGCACCGCGCCCGCCTTGGCTGTGGGCGACGCCACGAGAACCGCCGTCATGCTCCCGGGGCCTCCCGCCGAGCTGGTGCCCATCTTTGACACCCTGGTGGTTCCCTTCCTACGCCGCTTTACCGACGGCGTGCTGATCAGCCGCAACATCCACATCATGGGGCTGGGCGAGTCCGCTGTGGAGTCCATGCTCCACGATCTCATGGTCTCCTCCGAGAATCCCACCGTCGCGCCTTACTGCAAATCGGGCGAGGTGCGCCTGCGGGTCACCGCCAGGGCCGAAAGCGAGGCCGAGGCGGCCGCCATGTGCGATGGGTTGGTTGAGAAAATCAAGAAGAATACAGACGTCTCCCCTTATATCTACGGCGTGGATTGCGAGAATATCGAGACGGCTCTGGTGCGGCTCTTTACCGAGCGGGGCCTGACCGTGGCCACCGCCGAGTCCTGCACGGGGGGCATGGTGGGTCAGCGCATCACGGGGGTTTCGGGGGCTTCCGCTGTTTACCTGGGTGGATTCGTGACCTACACCAACGACATGAAGATCCGACTCTTAGGCGTGGATCCCGCTACCATTGACGCCCACACCGAGGTCTCCGCCGAGACCGCCTGTGAAATGGCCAAGGGGGCTATGGTGCGCTTGGGGGCTGACGTGGGGCTTTCCACCACGGGCTATGCCGGACCTACGGGCGGCACCGAGGAGAATCCCGTCGGTACGGTCTATATCGGTATCGCCACCGGGAACGGAGTGAAGGCGCACCGTCTCTACTACCGTCAGAAGTCCCGCGACTACGTCCGCGAGGCCGCCGCTTCCCGCGTCATGCTGGAGGCTGTCAAGGCGTCGCTTTAACTTTGCCTGTTCGCCCCGACTACGGGAGCTGAATATAGAGAATACTATCATTAATTTCGCGACGCGGGACACGCCCCGTCGCAGGAGGTTTTTATCATGGCAACTTTCAGAAGAATCGGTATTCTGTCCTCGGGCGGTGACGCGCCCGGTATGAACGCGGCCATCCGCGCCGCGACCCGCCGCGCTCTCAGCCAGGGCTTTGAGGTGGTAGGCATCCTCGGCGGCTACGCGGGCCTCTTGGGCGCCGCTGACGAGTCCGACCCCGAGGTGGTCAGACAGAGATATCTGCGCCCCTTTGACACCGCCAGCGTCTCCAACATCGTGACCCGCGGCGGCACCATCCTGTACTCCAGCCGCTGTCCCGAGTTCAAGACTCAGGAGGGCATGGACAAGGCTCTCCGCGCCTGCGACAAGTATCAGATCGACGCGGTCATCGCCATCGGCGGTGACGGTACCTTCCGCGGCGCCACCGACCTGACCAACCACGGCATCCCCTCCATCGGTATCCCCGCCACCATCGACAACGATATCACCGCCACCGAGCAGACCATCGGCTTCGACACCGCGCTGAATACCGCTCTGTCCATGTTCGACGCCCTCCGCGACACCGCCGAGTCCCACGCCCGCTGCATCGTCACCGAGGTCATGGGTAACGGTTGCGGCTTCCTGTCCCTGTACCTGGCTCTGGCGACCGGCGCCATCTCCATCGCCATCCCTGAGATCCCCTTCGACCGTGAGTACGCCATCAAGAAGATCCGCGAGGCCCGTGAGGAGTGCGGCAAGCGGGGCATCATCGCCGTCTGCGGCGAGGGTATGCCCAAGATGAACGGCAAGGACTACGGCGAGGACTTCAAGGATGAAATCGTCGCCCGCACCGGCATCGACACCCGCTACACCAAGATGGGCCACATCATCCGCGGCGGTAACCCCACCCTCCGCGACCGTCTCACCGCCACCCAGATGGGCGTGGAGGCCGTCAATATGCTCCTGGAGGGCAAGAGCAATCTGGTCATGTGCGTCAACGAGAACCGCATCTCCTCCTGCGACATCAACTTCGCTCTGGTCCTGGACAAGATGTACAAGAACAAGCTGAAGGACGGGGATCTGGAGGGCTTCACCGGCTATCAGATCGCCCAGATGAAGGCTCGCTGTGAGGCCAGACACGCCAAGATCCAGCGTCTCTACAAGATGGCCTACGATATCAGCATGTGATATCATGTGATATCATGTGATATCATGTGATATCATGTGATATCACGGATATCACGGATATCACGGATATCACGGATATCATGAAAAATTTACAACTCCCGCCGTTTTTTGGCGGGAGTTTTACTTTTTCTCTATTGATTTTTATATGCGGATATGGTATAATAGTATCAATGTAGCCGTGACACGCGGCAAAATATTTTAGGAGGATCATCTCATGATGAAAAAACTTCTCTGTGTACTGCTGGCCGTTTTCATGATGGTCGGCACGCTGGCTTCCTGCGCGATAGACGGCGATACCGAGGATACCACCGTCGGTGGTACGGTCGCCGGCTCCAACGTAGAGAGCGAGACCCGCGAGCCCCTGGAGGTCCCCGACACCCGCTACGACGGCAAGGAGCTTTGCTTTTTGACCCGTGACGAGGGTGAGTGGTCCACTCTGGAGATCTTCGCCGAGGATCAGACCACCGATTCCGACAACATCAGCACCGCCGTGTTTGAGCGTAACGACCGTATCCTCCAGAACTACGGCGTCACCATCACCGAGCTGAAGAAGCCCACCGGCGAGCATCACAACTCCCTGACCAACGAGGTCGCCGCTCCTACGGGCGACTTCATGGCTGTCGTCACCAACACCGTCAATTCCGCTTCCTTCGCCACCAACGGCTACCTGTGGAATCTGAATTCCGACGAGATCGAGTTCATGGATTTTGAGAAGCCCTGGTGGGACACCAACATGGCTCACGGTATGTCCATTGACGACCGTCTGTACTTCGCTACGGGCGATCTGCTGACCTCGGATAACGACGCCACCTTCATCATCATGTTCAACAAGCAGATCGTCAAGGATTGCAACATCCCCGATCTGTACGCCCTGGTCGAGAACAACGAGTGGACCATGGACAAGTTCTACGAGTACGAGCAGCTGGCTGTCCAGGATAAGAACGGCGACGGCAAGCTGTCCTACGATTCGGATATCGCCGGCCTGGCCTACACCGGTGACGTTCCCTACTGCATGCTCTTCGGCGGCGGCGTGACCATGTGTACCAAGGATGAGACCGACACCCCCATCTACGAGCTGGACGTCGAGCTGGCGCAGAATATCGCCGACAAGGGTCAGCTGATCTTTGCCAAGGATCTGACCGTGGATCTGAACAACCCCGGCGACGGCTCCAACGTGGTGGATGCAGGTAAGAAGGCATTCGGCGAGAACCACGCTCTGTTCATGGGCGAGGTCATGCAGTGCGTCACCCGTATGCGCGGCTACGACGTAGACTTCGGTATCCTGCCTTACCCCATGTACAACGCACAGCAGGGCGCTTACTACTCCATGATGCACCTCACCGCCTCCTGCGTCTCCATCCCCAAGAGTGTCAGCGGCGACGACCTGGTCATGGTCAACTCCATTATCGAGGCCATGGCGTACCATTCTATGGACACCCTGACCGAGCAGTACTACGAGATCAACCTGAAGACCAAGGGCGCCAAGGACGAGCAGTCCGGCCCCATGATCGACAAGATCCTTTCCAACCGCGCCTGCGACCTGTCCTACTACTACCAGTGGGGCTCCAACGCCTTCGGTTCTCTGGCCTCCTGCCTGCTGCCCACCGGCGGTAAGGGCGTGGCCTCCCAGACCAAGCGCTTCAAGACCTCCATTGAGAGAAGCATCGCTCAGCTTCAGAAGGCTATGGATAAGTTCGATCAGTAATTCCCTATCTACTTACACCTCCGTTCCTCGGAACGGGGGTGTTTTTTTGGACATAAAAAGAGCCTCGGCCACGCCGAAGCTCTTCTTTTTTGTCAGTTCTTCAATTATCTGTTCAGGATCAGCTTGGTCAGCTCCACGGGCTCCACGATGGTATCGCCCTTGTAGACGCGCATATTGCCGGAGGCGATCTCGTCGATCAGCACCACCTCGCCGTCCTTGGTGTAACCGAACTCGAACTTGATGTCCCAGAGATCCAGGCCGATGGTCTTGAGATCGTCAGCGACAATTTTGGTGATAGCGATGGTCTGCTTCTTCATGGTCTCGAACATCTCGGGAGTCATGACGCCCAGCACGGCCAGACCCTCGCCGGTGACCAGGGGATCGCCCTTCTCGTCGTTCTTGAAGGTGCACTCCACGTAGCCGCCCTCGCTGCGGGGGCCGTTCTTGATGTACTCGCCGTATCGGCGGATGAAGCTGCCGGTGGCCACCAGACGGCAGATGACCTCCAGGCCGTTACCGCCCTGAGCCTTACCGAAGTTCTGCGCGGGCAGGACCTCCATGGTGGCGTTCTCCACGTCGGCGGAGATGTAGTGAGTCTTGATGCCCGCGGCCTTCAGCATCTCGAAGTAGTACACAGAGGTCTGAAGATTGGCCTTGCCAATGCCCTCGATGGTCAGTCCCACAGAGTTCTCACCGGGATCGAACACGCCGTCCTTACCGGTACAATCGTCCTTGAACTTGAGCAGTACGTTGCCGTTCTCCAGCTCGTACACATCCTTGGTCTTGCCTGCGTAAATCTTTTTCATGATCCTGCTCCTTTAGCAAAATGGATTATCAAGATCCTCGGACGCCCGGCGCTTCTTCGCACCGACGGGGGCTTTTGGATCTACCCGATTATTATATCACTATTTTCGGATATTTGCAATATTTTTGTTGAATAAATATGAAGTTTCGCGGAAAAAAGTTTTTATATATTTTGCAAAATTGATTACAGCAACGGCACGCCCGCGGCCTCGCAGGCGGCCACGGTGTCGGCGTCCCAGATGGAGGACTGGACCTCACC
>JAGAIH010000252.1 GCA_017626655.1 Clostridia bacterium
CATGTCCCGCTTTGAGCGGACGCGTCTCCCCGACAAGCCGGGAGAGGTGCTTTGCAGGCATAAGGACTGTACCTTCTACCGCATTGCGGGCGAAAGCGATCTGGTCTATCTCATCATGGTGGACGGAGACGGGAAGACCTCGGTGCTGGAATACGAGGACTACGTGCCCACCGTGGGGATGGACATGGCCGACTCCCTGTTGACCGAAAACGGCTGGTTTACCGAGGAGGATATTGCCGCGCTGAACGAGATCACTCCTCCTACCGTGGGAGAGATCCTATCCACGATCTACGGCGTGACCTCGGGAGAGGATCTGGGCCGCATCCGCTTGGAGAAGAGCCATACCTATCGGGGCGGTGTGGAGGAGAAGGTCAAGGTCCCCACGGTGACGGTCAAGGGAGAGGGGGACGTGGAACGGCTGTACCGTCTCATCTCGGCCATGACCCCTCTGGAGAGAGGGCAGGCCATAGAGCTGGATACGGTCACCCCCTACGATGACGCCTACCTGAATGGGGAAGCTCCCCTCTCCGTCCAGACCGTCCGCCGCATGGTGCTGACTCCGGACAACGGGCATACGGTCGTGGTCTACTACCATCCTGCGGCGGCGACCTTGTATCAGCCGGGAAGCAACCAATACACGGCTGTACTGTCCCAAGAAGACAACGAGTGGCTCATAGCCCTCGCCCAGATCGACATGGCGTGGCGGGACTGGGGCACCGAAAAGATCCCTGGTCCCCAAAAGGGAGACGGGTGCGAGACCGCTACCGTTCCCGAAGCTTCCGTGACCGAAAAGCCCATCGACCAATAAAAGCGTCCCCGACGGAAAACCTGTCCGTCGGGGACGCTCTCTTATTGCTTTCCAACCACGATCTTCCGGATCCGTCGGTCGATCTCAGCGCAGGCCGCCTCCCTGGCGGCGTACTCCTTCTCCAGCCCCTCCACGATGGGGGTCAGCTTGTTCATGAGAGGCACCATCTTTTCCCGCACGCGGTCCAGCTTGACGTCCACCACGATCTCGGAGATGGGCCCGTCTGCCCAGCGGTCCAGGAGGATCAAGCCCTCCCCGAAGCGGGTGGTGGGGAGATGCTCCATGGGCAGAGCGGCTACGTCCTTCAGCTCGGCGGCGAAGTCCTGCAGATACCGCCCCAGGGTCTGGATGGAGTTGTCCAGACGGACGATGGTGTTGCGCTTTTCATGGTCGATCTCGGTATCGCGGATGGAAGCGGCCAGACTGCCGCTGTGGCTTGAGCGGGGGGCTTGGGTGTCCTTGATACTGAGATACTGCGCCCTGGCCAGGGCATCCATCACGGATCGCGCCACCCGCAGGGCGTACTGCCCGCTCTCCATAGCCTCCTTCAGTTCCTTGGAGTCGCGGATGATGGCGGCCTTCTCGGCTTCCAATGCCTCCACCTCGGTATTGACGGTAGCCTCTTTCGCCATTAGCCATGCCTTCTTCTCGGCTACCATCTCCTCGTAGTCCCGCTCGCAGTTGCCCAAAGAGCGGATCTCGGCGCGAAGCTCCACCTGTCGCGCAAGGACGTGATCCAGCTCGGCCTTGGCGCTCTCATACTCCGCCTTGGCCGCCAGCGCCTCGGACTCTTCCTTTTGGAGCTTCTCCTCCTTCAGACCCATGATGGAGTAGAGCAGAAGAGTCAGCGTCGCGCTCTTCATGGCGTCGGCCTCCTCTTGCTCTACCTCGTATTCCTTGAAGCGGTCCTCCACGATGGAGTTCAAGCGGGCGGCCTCCTCGGTGAAGTGGGCCAGGAGAGCTTTTGCCTTCTTCTTGCGGCGGATCTTTTCATGCAGATCGGAGAGGGCGGCATCGTAGTCGAAATCAGCGGGGCGGGCGGGAAGGTTGACGTTATTCATGATGGTCTCCTTGTGGGTGAATGATCTGGATATAGCATACCACTTTTTGTGGCTTCTGTCAAGCCCCCAAAAAACCGCCGCCTCTGTGTGCGCAGAAGCGGCGGTGATGCGGTATGGGAAATTACTTCACCTCAATGATGGACTCATCCCACATAGCGGGAGCCTCGTAGCCCATGAGGTTCACCATGGTAGCGGCCACGTTGGACAGACCGAACTGACCGTTATCCGCCTTGACCGTGTAGCTGTTCTTCGCGTCGGTATTGTCGTACACGATGCAGGGAACGGGATTCAGGGTGTGGCTGGTCTTGGCCTTGTACTTGCCGTCCTTGCCTGCCTTGGGCTGCCCCTTCTTGTCGCACTCGTACATCTCGTCGGCGTTACCGTGGTCGGCGGTGATGAGGGCCACGCCGCCCAGCTTATCCACAACGGTGAGGATGCGGGCCAGCTGGAGGTCAAGAGCCTCCATGGAGCAGCGGGTCGCCAGCAGGGAGCCGGTGTGACCCACCATGTCGCCGTTGGGGAAGTTGACGCGGTAGTAGGTGTACTCGCCTGCCTCCAGAGCCTCGATCAGCTTGTCGGTGATCTCGGCGCACTTCATCCAGGGTCTCTGCTCGAAGGGAACCACGTCGGAGGGAACCTCCACGTAGGTCTCCAGCTCGTCGGAGAACTTGCCGGACTTGTTGCCGTTCCAGAAATAGGTGACGTGACCGTACTTCTGGGTCTCGGAGATGGCGTACTGCCGGACACCGGTGTTCGCCAGATACTCACCCATGGTGTTGGTGATCTCGGGAGGATTGACCAGGTAGCGGTGAGGGATATGGAGGTCACCGTCGTACTCCAGCATACCGGCGTACAGCACGGCGGGCACGCGGACACGGTCGAACTTGTCGAACTCACCCTCGGCGGCGTCAAAGGTCTTGGAGATCTCGATGGCGCGGTCGCCGCGGAAGTTGTAGAAGATCACGGAGTCACCGTCGTTGATGGTACCCACAGGCTCACCGTCCTTGGCGATGACGAAGGGAGGCAGATCCTGGTCGATGACGCCCAGCTCGGCGCGGTAGGTCTCCACAGCCTCGGCGGCGGAGGCGAACTGACGGCCCTCGCCCAGCACGTGGGTCTTCCAGCCCCGCTCCACCATAGACCAGTCGGCCTCGTAGCGGTCCATAGTCACCTTCATACGGCCGCCGCCCGAGGCGATGGCGATGTCGAAGGACTCGTCGCGGAGATCGGCGATGAAGGCCTCAAAGGGGTTGATATACTCCAGAGCGGAGGTCTCGCCCACGTCGCGACCGTCGATGAGGATGTGGATGCGGACGCGGGAAACACCCTCCTTCTTGGCCTGCACCAGCATGGCCTTCAGGTGGTCGATGTGGGAGTGGACGTTACCGTCGGAGAAGAGGCCCAGGAAATGCAGAGTGGAGTGGTTCTCCTTGACCCCGCCGATGAGGGTCTTCCAGGTCTCGGAGGCGAACATCTTGCCCGACTCGATGGACTGGGTGACCAGCTTGGCGCCCTGTGCGAAGACCTGACCCGCGCCGAGGGCGTTGTGGCCCACCTCAGAGTTGCCCATATCGTCGTGGGAGGGAAGACCGACGGCGGTGCCGTGAGCCTTCAGGGTGACCATGGGGTACTCCTTCATGATGCGGTCGAGGGTGGGGGTGTAGGCGAGGGAGACGGCGTTGCCGACGGTGTCGGGAGCCAGACCTACGCCATCCATGACGATGGTCAGAACGGGGCCCTTCACGCCGCCAAAGCCGGCGAGCTTGTTCAGCTTGTTCATAGTATAAAATTCCTTTCTTGATGGAATGGATCACAATCCCTTATATTATACCCTCTTTTTCCTTAAATTGCAAGGGGTTTCGGTGAAAAAACCGTATTTTGTGGGGAATACCCACAGAGGAGGTCTTCCCCGCCCCGCCTTTGACAATTTTAAACATATCTTGAATTCCTTGGGAAAGCCTTGACAGAAATATTCGGCTGTGATATAATTTATTCGTATAAAATTCCGAATTTGCGCGGAAGAGAAAAGGAGCAAACCATGAAAAAGCATCTTGCCTGGCTGCTGGCCCTTCTGTCGGTCATCGCCATCCTGGTGGCCTGTACCGCGGGCGGTGACACCGACACCACCCTCGGCGATACCACCGTCGCGGATCCCGCTACCGACCCCGAAACAGCCCCCGCCACCGACCCCGACACCGAGGCTCCCACAGAGCCCGCCGATACCACCCCTGAGGAGACCACCGTCGGCCCCGAGGATATCGTGGAGACCGATCCCCCCGAGACCGAGACTGAAGATCCCTACCTGGAGATTGACGGCTTCGCCATGGACCATGAGCGCATCGTGAAGCAGTTCAGCGGCGCCAACAGCATGAAGGCCGAGCGGGTGGAGATGGACGGTCTACAGGTCGTCAAGCTCTCCTCCACCGCCGCTACCCAGGACCCCTTCATCTTCTTCAGCGCGGGGAACTACTGCACCGCCAAGAAGATCGCCAAGCTGAAGGCCGACGATTACCGCTACGTCATCCTCCGCGTCAAGGCCGAGAACTGCTCCTCCGCCAAGTTCGAGCTGTTCTACTGCGCTGGCTCGGTCACGGGCGCTACGGGCGAGTGCGTCCTCCAGTCCTCCTTTGACAACGCCACCGACGAATGGCAGTACATCGTCTTCGACATGAGCGGCGCCGCCAAGTGGACGGGTGTCATCCACGGCTTCCGCTTCGACTACCAGCTCTCCACCTCCTCCGCCGACGAGAATATGTACATCTCCCATATGTGCTTCGCCAAGGACGAGGAGGAGATGAAGAAGGTCACCCAGAAGGGCCTCAAGGATCCCTTCGAGGTGGTCACCGATCCTGTGGTGGAGGAGAAGGTGGAGGAGCTGCTGGCTACCCCCGATTCCGCCCCCACCCTGGATAACACCAAGCTGGACGCCGCAAACGAGGACGCCGATCTGGAGCTGTGGTTCAACCATGCCTACATCAATAACCCCGCCGAGGATATCACCTCCACGGGCTGGAACGCTTACCAGCTCCGTCTGGCCAAGAACGAGTCCGAGGGCACCCATATGTTCCTCCTCTCCAAGGAGGGCCACAACGGCCTGTCCGTCTCGGTCACCCCCTTCAAGAACGCTGACGGCGTGGAGCTGGGCACCGAGCTGATGTACGGCTACTACTTCGACGACGTGGACGGCAAGACCCTGGTGGACCCCATTCCGTGGGTCAAGGACGGCCAGACCTTCGATCTCGCCGCCGGCCGTAGCTATATGTACATCATCAAGGCTACCTCCTACCTGGACACCCCCGCGGGCATCTACACCGCCACCGTCACCGTCAAGGACGCGAGCGGCAACGAGATCAAGAAGGCCTCCGTCTCGGCCTACGTCTGGAACTTCGCTCTCCCCGAGGAGACCTCCTGCAAGACCCAGATGGATCTTTCCTGGTATAACATCTACTATTCCCACGAGTGCTGGGACGGCGACGACAGCCTGCTCTACAAGAACTACTACGACCTCCTCTTGAACAACCGCGTCTGCGCCTACACCCTGCCCTACAACGAGGACGGCTACTTCACCGACTCCCGTATCGTGGAGTATCTGGATAATCCCCGCGTCACCGCCTTCAACCCCCTGGGCTGGACCGTCCGCGAGAATCTGGAGTCCCGCGTCCCCGCCGCCTACGCCTTCCTGTCCCAGAAGCAGGAGTGGCTGGATAAGTCCTACTTCTACCTGGTGGACGAGCCCGGCAACAAGGCCCAGCTGGATCAGATCAACCAGTACGGCGCCCTTCTGAAGGAGCATTTCCCCGGCTACAAGATGATGGCCCCCGAGCACGTCAACTACGTCTGGGATCAGGATTCCACTGTGGATAACTTCTCCTACGTCAAGGATTCCATCAACGTCTGGTGCTTCAAGCCCTACTTCTTCACCACCTACGAGCAGGCCAGGTACGACCGCCGTCTCACCTACTGGATGACCCCCAAGCTGGAGGCCAACCTGGGTACCTTCGCCGAGCGTATGTACGCCGAGCAGGCCGAGGGCGACGAACTGTGGTGGTACGTCACCCGCCGTCCCGAGTCCCCCGAGATCACCCTGCTCATGGAGACCGAAGCCGTCCGTCACCGCATCCTGTTCTGGCAGCAGAAGCTCTACAACGTGGACAGCTTCCTCTACTACCTGGCCAACGACTGGTACGAGATGGCCGAGAACAACGGCGTGAACAAGAAGTACGAGCATACCGACGGCTTTGACGCCTTCGACTGCTACGGCAACGGCGTCCTGCTCTACTGCGGCCAGGACTTCGACGTCTACGGCGGCGTGGAGTCCATCCGTCTGGAGACCGTCCGCGACGGTATCGAGGACTTCGAGTATCTGACCATCCTCACCGAGCTCTACGGTAAGGACGTCACCGACGCCATCATCCACCGTCTGACCACCTCCCTGTCCAACTACAACACCGACACCGACAACTTCACCGACCTCCGTATCGCCCTCGGTAACATCATCGAGGCCACCCTCGCGGAGCAGGCAGGGAACTGAACCCAAAAATCAAGGCTACCGTCATGTTGGCGGTAGCCTTTTTTTTGCTATAAAGGGCATCCCGCTCGCATATGGGACACCCGAAGGGATCAGTCAAAAAGATAGTTCACGTTCCCCGACATGAGGGCCAGGGTGGCGCGGTAGGTGTTCTCGGGGTAGCGGCGGAACTGCTCCTCCATGCGGTTGGCCCGCTCCTTGGAGTCTGCCCAGAGAGTGATGGACAGGAGGGTAACCTCTCCCTCGGTGAGGGTGCAGGTGAAGGAGTAGCCCCCGGCGGGATTTGGAGCTGAATGGCAGGAGGCCTTGACCCCCCTGCGCTGGAAATCCAGATGCCGCAGGGCGCAGGTGAGACTCTCCTCCAGAATGGAGGGCAGGATCTCGTTTTGCAGGGACTCCACCACGGTGCGGCCCTTGCCCGTGACGGCGTAGGTAGGCTCCCCCTTGTCGGTGGCGCCGACCTCCTCAATGAGTCCGCTGTCCTTCATGCGGGAGAAGGATTCGGCAAAGTCCAGGTAGGCCACGTAATCGGTTTGCATGATGATATCGTTGACCGTGACGAAGTCCATGGGATACCCTACGTTCTGCATGAGGTAGAGGACGAAGACGGTGACGTTCTGTTTATTTCCAAGGGGTGACGACATAGAAGGCCTCCTTTTGCGGGTGTTTACGGGGCGCGCGGGCGCGGCGTCTTAAAATTTTAACACATTTCATCAATTTTTTCAAGCCCCCTCATTGCATTTTTTTGAGTTTTGTGGTATTATATAAGGGAATACACTTTATGGAAGGAACTTTCATCATGATTCACGTAGCGCTTTTGGGCTTCGGCGTCGTCGGCAGCGGCACCGCGGAGGTCCTGACTCAAAATAAAGCCATCATCGAAAAGAAGGTGGGACAGGAGATCCACATCAAGTACATCCTGGATCTGCGGGATTTCCCCGACTCCCCCTTCGCCGACCGCATCGTCCACGACTTCAAGGTCATCGTCAACGACCCCGAGGTCTCGGTGGTGGCCGAGATGATGGGCGGCTCCCATCCCGCCTACGATTTCACCCTGGCCTGCCTCAAGGCGGGCAAGAGCGTGGTCGCCTCCAACAAGGAGGTGGTGGCCAATTTCGGCACCGAGCTGCTGGCCGTAGCCCGCGAGAACGGCGTCTCCTACCTCTTCGAGGCCTCGGTGGGCGGCGGTATCCCCATCATCCGTCCCCTTCGCGAGGATCTGGCCTCCAATAACGTCACCTCCATCATCGGTATCCTCAACGGTACCACCAACTACATCCTGACCCGCATGGACGCCGAGGGCGCCTCCTTTGAGGATGTCCTGAAGGACGCCCAGAAGCTGGGCTACGCCGAGGCCAATCCCGCCGCCGACGTGGAGGGCCTGGACGC
>JAGAIH010000253.1 GCA_017626655.1 Clostridia bacterium
CCTTGAGGTAGCCGTAGCTCTCCTCGAAGCCCAGGACGAAGGTGCCGTAGCCCTTCTTCTCGTAGTCCTTGATGACCTCACCGATGAACTTGAAGCCCGTCAGTACGTTGTGCATCTTCACGCCGTGGGCCTCGCAGATCTTGGCGGCCAGCTCGGTGGTGACGATGGTCTTGACGGCGAAGGGGATCTCGGGCATGGTGTTCGTCTCCTCATAGGCGGTGAGGATGTAGTCCATGAGGAGCGCGCCCATCTGGTTGCCCGTGATGGTGGTGAAGGAGCCGTCGGGAGTACGGGTGACCACGCCCACGCGGTCGGCGTCGGGGTCGGTGGCGACCACCAAATCAGAGCCTACCTTGTCGGCGATCTTCATACCGATGTCGAAGACCTCCTTGTACTCGGGGTTGGGCTTGGCCACGGTGGGGAAGTCGCCGCTGATCACCATCTGCTCGTCCACGGTGAAGACGTTCTTGTGACCGCAACGGCGGAGGATCTCGGGGACGAGACGGTAGCCCGTGCCATGGAGAGGGGAGTAGACGATCTTCAGCTCGTCGGCCACGGCCTTGACGGCCTCGGGGTTGACGGCCTGGGCCTGCACGCAAGCGAGGTACTTCTCGTCCATATCTCTGCCCAGCATGATGATCTTGCCGGCGGCCAGAGCCTCGTCGAAGTCGGCCAGCTTCACGTCCTCAAAGATGTCCAGCTTCTGCATGGTGGCGCTCACCACGTCGGCATGCTCGGGGGGCAGCTGGGCGCCGTCCTCCCAGTAGGCCTTGTAGCCGTTGTACTGCTTGGGGTTGTGGGAGGCGGTGATGTTGATGCCCGCCACGCAGTGCAGCTCACGGAGGGCGAAGGACAGCTCGGGGGTGGGGCGCAGCTCATCGAAGAGGTAGGCGGGGATGTTTGCGGCGGCCAGGACACGGGCGGCGGTCTTGGCGAAGAGCTCGGAATTGTTGCGGCTGTCGTAGGCGATGGCGACACCGTCGGCGGTGCGGCCTTCCTCGATGATGAGCTGGGCCAGGCCCTGGGTGGCGTAGGCCACGGTATGGACGTTCATGGCGTTCATACCCACCTTCATGGTGCCGCGCAGGCCCGCGGTGCCGAAGGAGAGGTAGTCGGTGAAGCGGAGCTGGATCTCCTTGTCATCGTCCCGGATGGACAGAAGCTCGGCCTTCTCTGCGTCGGAGAGCTTGTCGGAGTTGAGCCAGCGGTTGTAGTTGTCGAGATAGTTGGGCATGGTTTCGGTTCCTTTCTGTATGTGATATTTTTTATTTACAAGGATTGAGCGTCAAGGCTTCTTCACCTGACTGCCACCCCACTCCACCACGGTAAAGCCGTCCCGCTCAAAGCCCTCAAACTCCTGGGGAGCGATCTCTACCGCCTCGTCGGAGGGGTAGTAGGCCATCATGACACGGAGGAGGCTGTCGGGGGTGGGAGTGATCTCCAGTACGGCGGTGTCCGTGTAGGCGTCGGTCTGGAAGGAGATGACGTTGTAGGGGTTATTCTGCATGAGGGGCAGCCAGTAGATGATGAACTCGTTGGCCTCGCGGGGAGTCAGCCCCTGTGCCGCCAGCGCCCATTCAAGGAAGGCGGCGGTGTCGGAGCCCTTGACACAGAAGCCCTTGGAGAAGTCCCACGCGGTGTCCTGGATACCCTCCCAGTAGAGGCAGTAATACTCTTTGCCGTCAGGGAAGATCAAGGTGCCGTCGGGGTGAGCGGTGAAGTCCTGCCAGCCCTTTTCGTAGTCGGGATAGGTGCAGGTGAGACGGCCTTTCAGGGTGAGCTTGACCGAGACGCTCGTAGGGGCTTTGGGGTAGAGGTAGATAACCGGCTTGTCGGTCATGTTTTCGGTATCGAAGAACTCGACCTTGGAGGTCTTGCAAACGGGCAAACCGTCGATGATCTCATCGGTGAGACCCTTGTAGGTAAAGGTGATGCGGTCGCCGACACAAGGC
>JAGAIH010000254.1 GCA_017626655.1 Clostridia bacterium
CGTTGACCGATGGAGAGATCACTCGGCTTCCGAGTCTACGGTCCGTAGATTCCCTATTTTGAGAATGACCAGCCGTCCCGCCATGGCCAGGAGCGCGCCGCCGCCTACGGTCAGGGTGAGGGCGAGGTTCATGGACTGGGAGCCGAAGTAGAGGCCTACGGCTTGACAGACCACCACCAACCCCGCGGTGAGCCACAGGAGCTTGCTTGCCCCGCAGTCGCGGATGAGGCCGTGTATCCACAGGCAGGTGAAGGCGAGGGAGATCAGCCAGACGGCGAAGGACCAGTAGGTGGTGAGATTCCCAAAGAATCGGATGGCAGAGGGCTCCTCTATGTAGCGCTCCAGGGCCACCATCACGGCGGAACGCAGGATCGTCAGCACCAGATCCACCGACTGCACCACCAGGTAGCCGCAAACGCCGATACGCACCCGTCTGCTGTGATGGGTCTGCTCCATGAGGAAGCAGAGAGCCAGGGCGGCGGCCACCAGGGCGGGGTAGGCGGCCTCACGGGCGTCAGTCGAGGCTTCGGCCAGCAGCTCGCCGAAGGTCACACCTGCGGGAAGCTCTTGGGTCATGCCGTACTGCGCCACCCACGCGGCCAGGATCTGACAGATGAACACCTCAGCCTGCTTGCCGATGGCCACGATCAGGGCGATGAAGGTGCCGCGCTTGAGGTTTTTGGGGGACTCCTCGTCGTAGTTCAGCTTCTCCAAAAGGGAGAGGAGGAAGTAGCACACACCCAGATCGTAGACTGTGAGGGCATAAGCTATGCCGATAGCGTTGAAGTAGAGTGTAGACATATGGGTGAGCAGATCCAGCACCGCCGCCGCGCCGAAGGGGATCAGCGCGTACAGGGCCAGCTTGCCGATATTGCGAAGCACGTGACCGTAGTAGCCCCAGCCCGTTTCGTGGATGAAGGTGTAGTTGAAGCTGATCTGCCGCCGCTTGAAGGCAAAGAAGAAGTACACGCACCCCAGGACCTCCAGCTGCATGAGCAATTCATTGATGGGGTAGTCGTTCAGCCCGCTCTGGGAGCGCAGGGGGATGGAGAGGGCGTACCCCGCCACCGCCGTAATGAGGAAGACCTTCCCCGCCGTGAGGTAGTAGCGGTGCTTTTCGGCGATACTCCGCTCGTCCCGTCCCAAGCCCCAGCGGATGAGACCGATGAGGAGGATGACAGCCCCCGAGGCGATGACAGCGATCTCGGAGATAAACAGCGAGAGGGACACCCCCTCGGCGTTCCCCAGAAACAACAGGCGGGACAGGGCAAACACAGCGGTATACAGCACCGCCCAGAGGATGCCCCATTGGTAGATGCGGCCGCTTTCGTAGTTGATGCGCTCGTCGTTAAACATAGTTTTTCTCCTTTCACGTATGCGGAATTGCGGGCGGTCTCGCGTGCGAGATGGACGCCGCTCCGGCGGCCAAGCCCGCAAAACGCGCTGAAGGCTCGCCTTCAGCTCTCCTCCCAGAAAAGTTCATCCAAGGTTTTCCCCAGTTCCCGACAAATGCGGATGCAGAGGGCGATGGTGGGGTTGTAGTCTCCGTTCTCGATCATGTTGACGGTCTGGCGGGAGACCCCCACCCGCTTCGCCAGCTCCGCCTGGGACAGGTTCAGCTCCTGCCTCGTCTGCTTCATTTTCTCGTTGGCCATGTTGTTCTCCTGTCAAATATAGTTGACATCTTGACGGTATCAGTATAGCACAGATGGGGGAGGATGTCAAGTATAATTGACATTTTGGGTGGAGACTTTTCGTAGATTTTTTGGGGGGAGTATTCAGATTTGGGGTTGGCGGGGTGTTTCGGTTGTCACAAACTCCTGTAGGGAGCGACGCCCTCGTCGCTCCGCCACATAGAACATACCGATATATTCCGGGTGTATAGATGAAACATATATATCTGACAATAGATAAAGGCAATTTTCAGGTTGCGGAGCGACGAGGGCGTCGCTCCCTACAATGGGTCAATGGTAACCGAACCATCGTGCCGAACAGCCCACTAAACATATTTCCCCAAACAAAAAAGAGCCCGAAGGCTCTCTTTTGATGGGATTCAAAGTTGGAACAAGTAGTCCTCCACCCGAGGCTTGGTCGGCTCCTCCCCCTCCGTCGCGGCGGTAGGCGGCGGCACCTCCTCGGCGGGGGCGCGGGTGAGGGTAAGGACAC
>JAGAIH010000255.1 GCA_017626655.1 Clostridia bacterium
AAAACATACTGAATGAGCCTTCCCTTGTGAGGGAAGGTGGCACGCCCGAAGGGCGTGACGGATGAGTAGCCACCGAAAAACATACTGACCTGTTCCGTCAAACAGTTTGATAAACCCAAATTTGAACTCCCAAAAATCTCTTGACTTTCCTCCCCAAATAGTCTATAATATAGATGATCGTAAACCCATCCCCCCGGAAAAGGAGCCGAGATTATGCCCATCACTCCCGACATGAACGCCCTCCGTGCCCGCGCCGAGGAGCTTCGCAAGCAGCTGGAATACCACGCCAAGCAGTACTACGTCTACGATGCCCCCGTCATCTCCGACTACGAATACGATAAGCTCTACTACGAGCTGGTCCACCTGGAGGAGGACTACCCCGAGCTGGACGATCCCGCCTCCCCCACTCACCGCGTGGGCGGTAAGGCCCTGGACAAGTTCGAGAAGGTCACCCACACCGCCCGCATGGACTCCCTCTCCGACGTGTTCTCCTACGACGAGCTGGGGGATTTCATCCACCGCGTCCACGAGGTATTGCCCGACGCCCCCTTCTCGGTGGAGCCCAAGATCGACGGCCTGTCGGTCTCCCTCCGCTACGTGGGCGGTGTCCTGACCCAAGGCGCCACCCGCGGCGACGGCATCACGGGAGAGGACGTCACGAGCAATATCAAGACCATCTTCGATATCCCCCTGACCCTCCCCGAGCCTTTGGATCTGGTGGTGCGCGGCGAGGTCTATATGCCCCGCGCCGTCTTTGAGCGGCTGAACGCCAAAAGGGAAGCCGAGGGGACCGCCCTCCTGGCCAACCCCCGCAACGCCGCCGCAGGCTCCCTGCGCCAGCTGGACCCCAACATCACCGCCCAGCGCGCCCTGTCCATCTTCGGCTTCAACTTCCAGGAGGGCAGCCTCTACCTCGACGGCCGCGCCCCCGAGACCCACACCGAGACCCTGGACCGCCTGGCCGAGCTGGGCTTCACCACCTTGCAGGAGACCACGGTCTGCACCACTCACTCCGATATCGTGGCCCACATCGAGTCCCTGGGAGCCAAGCGCGACGATCTCGCCTATGACATCGACGGCGTGGTCATCAAGCTGGACCGCCTGGCCGACCGTACCCGCATGGGCGAGGGGACCAACACCCCCAAGTGGGCGGTGGCCTACAAGTTCCCCCCCGAGCAGAAGGTCACAAAGCTGGAGAGCGTCACCGTAGCCGTAGGCCGTACCGGCGTGCTGACCCCCACTGCTAACCTGGCCCCCGTCCGTCTGGCGGGCACCACCGTCAGCCGCGCTACCCTGCATAATCTTGATTTCATCCGTGAGCGGGATATCCACCTGGGAGACTACGTCACCGTCCAGAAGGCGGGTGACATCATCCCCGAGGTGGTCTGCGCCCATCCCGAAAAGCGGGACGGCACCGAGACCCCCTTCGAGATGCCCACCGTATGCCCCTCCTGCGGCGAGCCCGTCTTTAGAGAAGAGGGCGAAGCCGCCGTCCGCTGCACCAACGCCGCCTGCCCCGCCCAATTGTCCCGCGGCATCGAGCATTTCGCCTCCAAGGACGCCATGGACATCGACGGCCTCGGCCCCCAGATCGTGGAGGCCCTCATCCGCGCCGACCTCATCCGCGACCCCGCCGATCTCTACACCCTCAAGGCGGAGCAGGTGGCGAATCTGGAGCGCATGGGCGAGAAGTCAGCCCAAAACCTCATCGCCGCCATTGAGAGATCCAAGGGAGCGGGACTGGAGCGCCTCCTCTTCGCCCTGGGCATCCGCAACATCGGCGCGGTAGCCGCCGCCGCCCTGGCCGCCCGCTTCGGGACCCTGGAGGCGGCTATGGAGGCCACCATGGAGGAGCTCTGCGCCATCCCCGATTTCGGTGAGATCACCGCCCTCTGCGTGGTCAACTACTTCTCCCACGAGCAGAACCGCGCCCTCTGCCGCCGCCTCACCGAGGCGGGCCTTGTGACCAAGTCCACCGCCGCCCCCACGGGCGACCGTTACGCGGGCAAGACCTTCGTCCTCACAGGCACCCTCCCCACCATGAGCCGCGACGAGGCCTCCGCCCTCATCAAGGCCCAGGGCGGTAAGGTCTCGGGGTCTGTGTCCAAGAAGACCGACTACGTTGTGGCTGGCGAGGCCGCAGGGTCGAAGCTCACCAAGGCCAACGAGCTGGGGGTCACGGTCATCGACGAGGCGACGTTGTTGGAGATGTTGAAATAAAATACCTCACTCTTACGGATGATCCACCTGAAAGGATGGTAATAAGCCATGTGTCTGAACCAGAATAGTATTTCCAAGGTCATTGTCACAGAAGACGGAGAGAAGGATTTTCAGGTACGGTTTTTTTCGTGATGAGGGCGTAGGCATCATAAGTACCCCAACCGACCGATCCTATTTTTTGCTGGACAGCGCGGATCATTGGTATGACTTGATTCAGGAGAAGTACCCTCCCATTATGAAGTGTTCTTGCAAGAACGATTGGTTTCATCTTACGTTTGAGTACACGCCCAGAGAAGGCACAGAGGATTTCCGTGAGATCAGCATTATTTGTTCGTGTACAGCCTGTCAGAAGTCCAAAAGGCTTCCGCCCATAGAGATCGACTATTCTCCATCCTTTGGGCTGTATGAGTGTCCCATAACCTTTTGTAAACAGCCGAAGATCAAATACAAGACTTATTCGATGATGGGGTATTGGTCGCACCGTGAATTGCTGAGCATAGCGGATCATTTACTCGGTAAGGATCTGCTCGCCTATGGCTGGTATTGGGATCCCCCCTATGATAAGCGATGCTTTCGGGCATTGTCCGCAGAAGAAGTGCATTCTTTTCTGACAGACCGTACGGACGGGTATCTGGCCTTATATTTTTCCGAGGGACCGCTGGACAGCTTTCCCATTCAGGACGCCTGTGATGGAAAAGGGGTCTATATCCCAAAAGATATTTGGCGGAAAAACAACATTGTTATGTTGCACGGGCCGATCACTGTCATACCTTACGGTAAACTGTATCAGGTAGAGTTCTGTAGCGAATACCTGAACAAAGAATATGCAGTCGTGCCGAAGTCAGCTTCTTTTTGCGCGCTGACAGAGGATCTTCGAAAATACGTCAAAAAACTGCTGAAAGAATAGTTCCGCAAACCCCAATCGAAAAGGAACCCCCGCACAAAAACGGAGGTTCCTTTTCTCATATAAGTAAACGTCAATTGCTGGTCGCGCTCTCCACCAACCGATCCGCGCCGTACCGCTCGCGGAGCTTGGGCTTTTCGATCTTGCCCGTGGGGTTGCGGGGGACGTCGGCGAAGATGATCTTGCGGGGGCGCTTGTAGCGGGGAAGCCCCAGACAGAACTCCTGGATCTCCTCCTCGGTGCAATCCATG
>JAGAIH010000256.1 GCA_017626655.1 Clostridia bacterium
CTGCCTCTCCTGCCCCGCCTGCGAGAAGGTCCTGACCGAGAAATGCCCCGATATCCATGTGATCGGTCGGGACGGCATGGCCTCTATCGGCGTGGACGCCATCCGCTTTTTGCGGAGTGACGTCCTGATCCCCCCAAACGATCTGGATACCAAGATCTACGTCATTGAGGACGCCGAAACCATGACGGTACAGGCCCAGAACGCCCTCCTCCTCACCCTGGAGGAGCCGCCGCCCTACGTCCTGTTCCTCCTCCTCTGCGACGGCGCGGATCACCTCCTGGAGACCATCCGCAGCCGCGCCCCTATCCTCCGTACCCAGCCCATCCCCGACGGCGAGATCCGCGACTTCCTTCGCGCCCGCCGCTGTACCCTGTCGGAGGAGGATCTAAACGCCGTGATCCTCCGCGCCGACGGCTGTATCGGACAGGCCCTGACCCTGGCCGACGCCCGGGCGGTGAAGCCCATCCTCAAGATGCGGGAGACCTGCGACGAGTTTATGGCCGCCTGCGCCGCTCGTTGTTACGATAGCCTCCCCGCCGTGCTGACGCGGTTCGGCAATAAGCGGGACGGCGTCATGGAGCTGTTGGCCCTCATCAGCCTGGCTGCCCGCGACCTCATCCTGCTCCGCCACAGCGACACCGTCAGGCTCAAATACTACACCGACCGCGACAGTGCCGAGGAGCTGGCCTGCCGCTTTACCACCAAGTCCCTCCTGGCCCTGGACAGAGCCGTGGGATCCGCCGCGGATTCCCTGGAGGGCAACAGCAACGTACGCCTGACTCTCATGAGCCTGGCGGTGGAGCTGAGCAACTGAAACGCATTCATGTGAAAGGAAACAACACAGATGGATATAAATGAGAAGACCCCCCGTCCCGAGGGCCGTCCCGAGGGACAGAGCGAGGGAAATAAGCCCCGCGACGGAAAGAGACCCCATAACCGTCCCAATCACCACCGCCGCGGCAACCGCCCTCCCCGCCCCCAAGGCGGTGAGAATCCTACCCAGAATCAGCCTGTAGCCGAGGGTGAGGCCAACCGCCAGCCCGAGGCTCCCCGCCAGCCTGATAAGCACAACCAGCCCCAGCAGAACCGCAATCCCAAGGGCGGCCGTCCCGACCGCAAGCCCGAGGCCAGGCCCGACCGCGACCAGGCGCAAAAGCCTGCCGAGTCCTCTGACCGACGCCAGCCCCCCGCTACGGGCCGTCCCCAGCGTAATATCCGCCACGCCCCTATCCAGGCTGACCTGCCCGATATGGATAACCTCCTCATTGAGGATGGCGTAAGCGGTGCTCCCGCCGCCTGCCCCAAAATCTCCGAGGACGCCCCCGACGCCGCCGAGCTGGAGCGCATCCTGGAGCGGGATATCTTTGAGAAGAAGGACGAGTCTATCCCCGAATTCCTTCCCGAGGGCAAGGTGGTCATCGCGGGCATCCGCTTCCGCACGGGCGGCAAGACCTACTTCTTCGATCCCGGCGAGAACACCTGTGTAGCAGGAAAGTACGCCATCGTAGAAACCGCCCGCGGCCAGGAATTCGGTGAGATCTGCATCGGCAACCGCATGGTGGACCTCTCCATGGTGGTCCTGCCCCTTCGCCCCGTGATCCGCATCGCCACCGATGCCGACATCGCCCACAACAAGGAAAACCGCGAGCGGGAGGAGTCCGCCTTCCGTATCGGCGTGGAAAAGATCCGCGAGCATAAGCTGGACATGAAGCTGGTGTCGGTGCAGTACACCTTCGACAATTCCAAGCTCCTTTTCTACTTCACCTCGGCAGGCCGCGTGGACTTCCGCGAGCTGGTCAAGGACCTGGCGGGCGTCTTCCACATCCGCATCGAGCTGCGCCAGATCGGTATCCGCGACGAGGCCCGCATGATCGGGGGCTTAGGCGCCTGCGGCCGTCCTCTCTGCTGTACCACCTTCCTGTCCGACTTCGGCCAGGTCTCCATGAAAATGGCCAAGGAGCAAAACCTGTCCCTGAACTCCACCAAGATCTCGGGCTGTTGCGGCCGCCTCATGTGCTGTCTGCGCTACGAGTACGATACCTACGCTGAGGAGATCAAGAAGACTCCCGCCCAGGGTACCTTCGTCAATACTCCCGACGGTCCCGGCGTGGTCACCGAGATTTTCCCCCTCCAGGGCGAGGTCAAGGTCAGCCTGCGGAATCAGAGCGACTCGGCTCCCAAGCGCTACAAGCGGGAGCTGGTGGAGGTCCAGACCCGCAGTCCCAGACCCGAGCGCCCCGCCGAGGACACCGAGGGCGAGACCGACGAGTAAGCCCCCGGCAGACCGACTTTTCGGCGGTTCATAGATTGTTAACATCTTTTGGGCGAAAATTCGACCGAAATTTGCCGGTTACCCCTTGAAAAAAAACGAATTTGTGATATAAGAGACAGTAAGCCCATGGTCGCGTTGCTCGGCGGCCGTGAGCAAATACGTATCCGGAGGACACGACAATGGCATACAAGATTAGCGATGATTGCATCTCCTGCGGCGCTTGCGCTGAGAACTGCCCCACCGAGGCTATCTACGAGGCTGACGGCAAGTACGAGATCGACGCTGACAAGTGCATCGACTGCGGCTCCTGCGCAGACGCTTGCCCCGTTGAGGCTCCCAAGGCTGAGTAATTCAACCGCGCGGATCAATCCGTAACAACACTCCCGACCGTACCGTCGCATCCGCGCGGGAGGTCGGGAGTTGTTGTTTTACGAAAGGAGTTGCCATGAACCTCATCCAATACCTGAAAAACGCCCAATACCCCAACACAGGCACCCCCGTCATCGCCTTTTTCGGTGACAGCGTCACCCACGGCGCCTTTGAGTGCATCCAAGGCGATACCGCGGACTGTATCTTCGACTTCGATGCCGTCTACCACGAGCGCCTGCGAAGGATGCTTCTGACCGTCAATCCCTGGCTCCCCGTCGGCGTCATCAACGCAGGGGTGGCGGGGGATAACGCCCCCATGGCCCTGGCCCGCCTGGAGAGGGACGTCATCGCTCATAAGCCCCATATCTGCGTGGTGAACTTCTGCCTCAACGACCTCTCCGAGACCATGGAGGAGTACACGACCGCCCTCCGTGAGATCTTCACCCGTCTGATCGCCGCGGACATCCGCCCCATCCTCCTGACCCCCAGTATGCTCAATACCTACGTCCACCCCGACACCATTCCCATGTACAGGGACTTCGCCGCCGTCACCGCCGCCTGGCACCAAAGCGGCCGCATGGACACCTACGTGGCCGCCGCGAAAGCCCTGGCCGCCGAGCTGGGGGTAGCCGTGGCCGATGCCTACGCCAAGTGGAAGGCGCTGGAAGCTGAGGGCGTGGATATCACCGAAAATCTGGCCAATTACATCAATCACCCCTCTAGAGAGCTGCATCAGATCTTTGCTGACGCACTGTTTGAAACGTTGGGCAGGGAAGTATAGGATCAAAGAGTATCGCTTTAGTGGCGGTACTCTTTTTGTTGCAGTATCATGATCCAGACATCCTTCAAATTTGGGTTTGTCGGGATGTTTCGGTTGGCACAAACACCTGTAGGGAGCGACGCCCTCGTCGCTCCGCCACATAAATCACACCGATATGTTTCGGGTGTAGAGGCGAAAAACATATATTTTACAAAAGATACAGGCAATTTTCAGGATGCGGAGCGACGAGGGCGTCGCTCCCTACAATAGGTTATTGGCAATCAAGCCATCGTGCCCACCAGACCGATAAACGCCAATTTGAAAGTTTACTGGGCGGTCACACTAATATTTGTCACCTCTCCCACAAATTCCCACCGCCCCAATTCCCCTGCGGGGATTGACATTTCACCGAAAAAATGGTATAGTATACACAATCTGATACATCAGGAGAATCCATGAAGCTCAAACATATCCTACCACCCCTGGCCGCCATCCTCATAGCTCTCCTGTGCGGTTGTGACGCTACCCCGCCCGAAGCCACGCCCGAGAGCGGCTCCCTCCCCGTGACCGAGGAGACTACGGCGGCTGAAGAAACCACCGCCGCCGAGGATACCGCCCTCCCCGAAACCGAGGCCCACGTCCACACCTTCGCCGAGACCGTCACCCCGCCCACCTGCGAGGCCGAGGGCTATACCGACTACACCTGCGCCTGTGGCTACGCCTACACGACTGACCGCACCCCGCCCACGGGCCATACCTACGAGAAGACCCTCGTTCCTCCTACCTGTGAGTCCGAGGGCTACACCCGGCTATCCTGCGCCTGCGGTTACCACTACGACACCGACCACGTCCCGCCTACGGGCCACACCCTTATCCAAACCACCGTCCCCCCGACCTGCGAGACCGAGGGCTATACCCGCCTGTCCTGCGCCTGCGGCTACACCTACGACACCGACCACACCCCGCCCACGGGCCACACCCTCACCCAGACCACCGTAGCCCCCACATGCGAAGCCGAGGGCTACACCCACCATGCCTGCGACTGC
Source organism: Clostridia bacterium (assembly GCA_017626655.1). Next base: position 4,448 of record JAGAIH010000256.1, read on the forward strand.
GGCTACACCTTCGATACCCACTACGTCCCTCCCCTCGGCCATGACCTCACCGCGACCGTCACTCCCCCCACCTGCACCGAGGCCGGCTATACCCACTTTCAGTGCGGCATCTGCTCCCACGCCTACGACGCCGCCTTTGTCGCCCCTCTGGACCATATCAACGCTACCGCGACCCGGGTCTTCCCCACGATCCACCGCGACGGCTACACCCTCCACACCTGCCCCGATTGCGGCTACAGCTACGAGGATAGCTTCATCAAGTACGCGGATATCGTCACGGGCGCCTATGTGGACAACACCGAAATTCTCATGCAAGGCATCGACACCTCCAAGTGGAACCACGAATACGGCGCATCTCTGGAGGACGTCAAGCCTCTGGACTGGGAGGCTTTGAAGGCCGCGGGCATGGAGTTCGTCATCCTCAAGGCGGGCTCCACCCTGGGGATCGATCCCGCCTTCGAGCTGGACTACCGCGACGCCAAGGCCGCCGGGCTTCAGGTGGGGGTCTACTTCTACACCTACTCCACCACGGTGGAGGACACCCTGGCCGACGCCGAGATGCTGCTGACCTGGCTGGAGGGGAAGCAGCTGGAGCTGCCCGTCTACCTCGACGCCGAGGACGCCAGCCTCATGGCCCTGGACGGCGAAACCCTCACTACCCTGTGCAAGACCTTCGTCGGTCGGTTGCAGGAGGCGGGCTGGTACGCCGCCCTCTACACCAACACCGAGTGGCTGTACAATCTCCTGGACACCGAATGGGTCAAGGCAAACCTGGACGTTTGGTACGCCCGCTACACTGCGACCCTCCCCGAGGGACAGGAGCATTTCGCCACCGCCGACCGAGACTTTGCCTGGAAGGACGGCACCGCCTACAAGCCCGGAGAGACCGACCGGCGCTTCGGCCTCTGGCAGTACACCGACAACGGCGGGGTGGAGGGCTTCCGCTACCCCTTTGATTTCAACTTTGCCTTCAAAGATTACAGATCCGTCATGGTGAAGTGGGGACTCAACGGCTATGGGGAGTCGAACCCCTTGCCCCAACCCTCCATGGTGTGAAATATGGGTGCCGTTTCCCGCAAACGGCACCTTTTCTTTGTGCAAAATTCTCCGAAAAACTTTTGGAAAATCCCTTGACAAAATCCGCGAACTATGCTATAATATGCAAGTCGCAGTCAAGCGCGCTGATATAGCTCAGTCGGTAGAGCACCTCATTGGTAATGAGGAGGTCATCAGTTCGAATCTGATTATCAGCTCCATATCCGAGTCCGTTCCAATCGGGACGGATTCGGTATGATGCGACACGCTGATATAGCTCAGTCGGTAGAGCACCTCATTGGTAATGAGGAGGTCATCAGTTCGAATCTGATTA
>JAGAIH010000257.1 GCA_017626655.1 Clostridia bacterium
ATAGGATCCTCCTTGCCCGCAGGGAGCGGGTCTTACAAGTATCGGTTTTCTTTTTGGGCATATTCACCCACTTTGCTTTATTATACCATACCCTCGCCCTCGGGTCAAGCGGTTTTGCACAAATTATTTTTCTTTTTTTCGCCTCTTTTTGTATGTCCCCACTTGCCATCCCCCCGTTTTTGTGGTATAATGCTTACGTATACACTCCGTTTTCATCCTTATTAGTAGAGAGAGGACATTCATATGAAGATCGAACTGAAAAACTGGACGCTGACGATCATTTCCCAGAAGGAATACTGCGCCGCCTACTGTGATTCCCCCATACAGGGCTCCTTTAATCTCCGCACCGACCTCGGTGTCACCATCCCCGCCGTTGTCCCCGGCAACTTTGAACTGGACATGGTGCGGGCAGGACTTCTGGAGGACCCCTACTGGGGCAGTAACATCACCAAGCTCCGTGAGCTGGAGGATCGCCACCTCATCTACCGTACCACCTTTGATAAGCCCGTATTGGAGGAGGGCGAGCTTCCCGTCCTTCGCTTTGAGGGTATTGATACCTACGCGGATATCTCCATCAACGGCGTTCACTACCTATCCACCGACAATATGTTCATGACCTACGAGGTCCCCTTCTCCCGCCGCGATTGGGAGTATCTTAAGCCCACGGGAAATGAGTTGACGGTCTATATCTATCCCACTATGATCCAAGCCCAAGAGGATATCCTGCCCCCCTCGGCGGGTATGTTCCCCTTCGGCTACGCCTCCCTCTACGCCCGCAAGGCTCCCTCCTCCTTCGGCTGGGATATCCTCTGCCGCGCCGTGTCGGGTGGCATCTGGCGGCCCGTGTACATCGACACGGTGAAGACCCCCGCCATCCGCGAGACCTTCCTCTACACCCGCGCGGTCAATCCCGATCCCGCCGACCACACCCGCGGCTACGCCGAGCTGAATCTCTACTATTCCGTAGACCTGGGCGGGGACACCTACTACCCCTTCGACTGCGACAAGCACCCGAACGAGCTGCCCTACGACTACACCGTCACGGTGAAGGGCACCTGCAACGACTGCACCTTCGAGGTCACAGCCGATCTTTGGCACACCTGCGGGAATATCTTCATCCCCGTCCACGGGGCCTACCTGTGGTATCCCAAGAATGCGGGTCGGCCCTGGCTCTACGACGTGACCGTAACCCTGTGTCGTAGTGGTGTCGTTGTGGACGAAAAAACCATGAAGACGGGTATACGCACCGTGGAGCTGGACCGCACCACCTTCGCCGGCGATGACGGTCAGTTCCGCTTTATCATCAACGGCAAGCCCGTGTTCGCCATGGGTAGTAACTGGGTCCCCCTGGACGCCTTCCACTCCCGCGACGCCGAGCGTCTCCCCAAGGCGCTGGAGATGCTGGACGAGGCGGGGTGCAACATCGTCCGCTGCTGGGGCGGTAACGTCTACGAGGATCACGCCTTCTTTGACTTCTGCGACGCCCACGGCATCATGGTCTGGCAGGACTTCGCCATGGGCTGCGCCATCTACCCCGTGGACGAGAAGATGCAGGACGCCCTCCGTGAGGAGGTGGATCACATTGTCCGCAAGCTCCGGAACCATCCCTCCCTCTGCCTCTGGGCGGGGGACAACGAGTGCGACTTCGCTTGGTGGGGCTGGCACGGTATCCGCCGCGATCCCGCCGAGAATATCCTGACCCGCAAGATCATCCCCGACGTACTGCGGTTGCAGGATTTCACCAGACCCTACCTCCCCTCCTCCCCCTACCTGGACGAGGACGCCATCGAGGCCATGAAGGACCCCTCCAAGGTGGTGAGCTGTCAGGGCACCGCCGATATCTCGGAGGACCACCTCTGGGGCCCCCGGGACTACTTCAAGGGCCCCTACTACCGCACCGCAGGCTGTCACTTCGCCTCCGAGACAGGCTACCACGGCTGTCCCGCTCCCGAGACCCTGAAGACCTACATTCCCGAGGACGAGCTGTGGCCCATCTTCGATAAGGCTACCGACTCCGACCCCTTCGCGGGAGACCCCAAGCCCTCCTGGTTCCTCCACCAGACCACCATGGAGCTGAAGTACACCGGCGGCTTCCACTACCGCATCCGCCTCATGACCAGCCAGGTACAGCATATGTTCGTGGACACCCCCGCCGACCTGGCCACCTATGCCAAGATGAGCCAGATCTCCCAGGCCGAGGCCTTCAAGTATTTCATCGAGCGCTTCCGCACCGCCAAGTGGCGGCGGACGGGCATCATTTGGTGGAACCTTCTGGACGGCTGGCCCCAAATCTCGGATGCCGTGGTCAATTACGACTTCACCCCCAAGCTGGCCTATTCCTTCATTAAGCGGGTGCAAAAGCCCCTCCACATGGCCTTCGCCGATCCCGCTGACGGTGAGTTCACCCTCATGGGCATCAACGATACCCAAAAGGATGAAGTCTTCACCTACACCGTCAAGGACATCACGGGGCTGCCCGTGGGTACCGATCTGACCGCCGTTCCCGCTCTGCTGTCGGGTGAGGTCACCGTCCCCGCCGACTCGGCCACCCCCGTGGCAAGCCTGCCCACTTCGGGCATGGACGACCGCTTCCTGCTGATCGAGTGGCGGGACTCTGACGGCGGTCACCGCTCCCACTTTGTCCTGGAGCCCAAGCACCTGGACTACACCACCTATACGCAGGCGTTGGAGCTTTGCGGCTTTGATGACTGGCACGGTTTTGAATCATGAAAAGAAATCTACTCGCCCTCCTCAAGTCCCTTTGCATCACGGTGGGGCTCAACCTCCTCCTCGCAGGACTCTTTCTCCTGTTCTCCCACATGGTCCACAAGGAAAGCGGCCAGGCCCTCCTGTTCCTCTGCGTGACCCTGCTTCTGGCGGTGGGGGTCTGCCTCTTCGCCGCCATCAAGACCGATCATCGGGGGATCCTCTGGGCCTCCCTGGGCATCTCGGTCACCACCCACCTCATCCTGACCATTGTGGTCGCCCTGGCGGTGGGGACCAAACTGTCCGACGCCTGGCCCGGGTATAACGACCTGGCCTGGCTCCTCATGGCGCTCCTGTCCCTGGCGGTATGGGATATCTCGGTCTTCACGGTCACCGCCGTCCGCTCTCACCGCCTGGGCCAAGCCGCCCGCGAGGAGAAGCGGCAGGTCAAGCGGGCCAGAAAGGGCTACTCCAAGGAGTGGCAGACCGTCACCCCCTCCCGCGCCCGCCTGCTGGCCATCCTGCGAGGCCTTGCCCTGGTGCTGTGGCTCCACCTGGCCACGGGCCTGCTCTTTGCCCTGCTGACCCATTCCGGCGCCGCCGACACCATGCTGTCCTACATCGCCTTCCCCACCCTCTGGTGCCTCCTGGCCGCCGCCTACGGCCTGCGCGACCGCGAGAACCGCGTCGCCTACGGTTTGACCGTGGCCATCACCAACCTGATCCTCTTTATCCTCCCCACCTACCTCCTCATGCTGGAGAACACCCCCACCCACAAGTTCCGCTTTGTCCTCCACCTGGACAGCGTGCTGACCGCCCCCCTGTCCAACCCCGAGCAGATGCTGGCCATCGGGATGTTTCTGACCGTGTGGGTGGCGATGGCGGTGTTTGGGGCGGGACATCGGGGAAGGAAAAGCGTGTAAATTGGGGATTGGCGAGCTGTTCGGCACGATGGCTCGGTTGCCAATGACCCATTGTAGGGAGCGACGCCCTCGTCGCTCCGCAACCTGAAAATTGCCAATTTTTATTGTCAGATATATATGTTTCGTCTTTACACCCGAAAC
>JAGAIH010000258.1 GCA_017626655.1 Clostridia bacterium
GATGAAAAAGCGGAGATCGTGCTGACAAACGCCCACCTCTGGGACGGCGTGAAGGATCCTTACCTGTATACCGCGGAGGCTGCGATCCTGCGCGGCGGGGAAGAACTGGACAAGGTAAGCGCCCGGTTCGGCTGCCGCAGCTTTGAGATCCATCCCGAGCGCGGTTTCCTCCTCAACGGAAAAGAATACCCCCTCCGCGGCGTTTCTCGCCATCAGGACAGATGGGAGCTGGGCAACGCCCTGCTGCCCGAGCATCACAAGGAGGACATGGATCTCATCTGTGAGGTGGGCGCCAACACCATCCGTCTGGCGCACTACCAGCACGACCAGTATTTCTACGACCTCTGCGACGAGCGCGGCATGGTGGTCTGGGCGGAGATCCCCTATATCTCCCGTCACATGCCCGAGGCCAACGGCAACACCCATCTGCAGATGAAGGAACTGATCACCCAGTGCTACAATCACCCCTCCATCGTGGTTTGGGGCCTTTCCAACGAGATCACCATGGACGGAGCCAAGGATCCCGATATGATCCGCAATCACCGGGAGCTGAACGATCTGGTCCACAAGATGGATCCCCACCGTCCCACGGTCATCGCCTGCATCTCCATGTGCGGCATGGACGAGGAGTACGTACACGTCCCCGATGTGGTCAGCTATAACCACTATTTCGGCTGGTACGGCGGCAGCATGGAGGAGTACGGCCCCTGGTTTGACAAGTTCCATGCCAAGTACCCCAACACCCCCATCGGTGTCAGTGAATACGGCTGCGAGGCCCTGAACTGGCACAACTCCAACCCCGAGAGTGGCGACTACTCCGAAGAATATCAGGCCATGTATCACGAATCCCTGATCCGCCAGCTCTTCACCCGTCAATACATCTGGGCCACCCACGTGTGGAATATGTTCGACTTTGGCGCGGATGCCCGTGCCGAGGGCGGCGAGAACGGCCAGAACCACAAGGGCCTCATCACCATCGACCGTAAGTACAAGAAGGATGCCTTCTATGCCTACAAGGCATGGCTGAATCCCGAGCCCATGATCCACCTGTGCGGCAAGCGCTACGTTGACCGCGTGGAGGATGTGACCCGTGTGACTGTTTACTCAAACCAACCCGAGGTGGAACTGTTTGCCAACGGTGTCAGCATCGGCAGGAAACAGGCGGAGGATCACTTCTTCTACTTTGACGTTCCCAACGCAGGCGAGACCAAACTGGAAGCCGTGGTCGGCGAGTTGCGTGATGAAAGCGTCATCCGCAAGGTGGATAAGATGAACCCCGACTATATCCTCCGGGAGCAGGGCGCTGTTCTCAACTGGTTCGACATCACCGAGATTGAGGGATATTTCAGCCTGAACGACAAGATTGGCGACGTGATCAAGACCCTGCGGGGCAAGCTCTGGTTCGCAGGTCTGTTCCTGACGCTGGCCAAAAAGATGACTCAGGGCAAGCCGCAGGATAAGTCCGGGGAGAAAAAGAAGAAGGCCAAGAATCCGGAGATGAACAGCGGCGTTATGAACATGATCGGCGGCTTTACCGTCCTGCGGTTCACCGGTATGCTGGGTATGCGGAATGTGACCTTCACCAAGGAAGAGCTGCTGAAAATGAACCGTCAGCTCAACAAGATCCGCAAGCCCAAGGTGTAAAGGAGGCCTCATCCTACTGCTTCTCCAAGAAGTACGATCTGCACATCATTGACCGCGTGGGCGGTGGTGACTCCTTCGGCGGTGGCCTGATTTACTCC
>JAGAIH010000259.1 GCA_017626655.1 Clostridia bacterium
AGAGCCAGGGGGACTCGTCGGTGGTCAAGAGGACGATGAGGGTGGGGATGAGGAACAGCCCACCGCAGATACCCCCGATCCAGGCGAAAGCGCCGGGGAGATAGACCCGCCCCTTATCCGAGCGGCCCCTCTCGCGGATGGCGGAGATAATGCCCGCGATGAAGATAATGGCCAGGATCGCCGAGGCGGCGAGGATGAAATAGGTCATGATGAAAGTCCTTTCAAGGTGATATCACCCTATAAGACGCAAAAAATGGGGGAGACCTTTCAGGTTTCTGAGTAAAAATGGGGGAGTTTACAGTTTCTTTACAAAAAGGAGGGATCCGGATCCGGGTTTAGCGGAAGTATGCCCGAAGGGCATTCGTTCCTCTCCGTTGCGCCCATCGGGCGCACATCATTTGCCCCGTGGGGCAACATCATTTCATCGCGGGATCCCGCGGTGAACATCATTGCGACGAAGGCGCATTTCATTTGCGGTTTGTCGGAACGATAAACCGCAACCTGAAACAAGGGAGCCTGCAAGCAAGCCCCCTCGCGGTCATAGAAATTACAGATCGAAATACTTCTTCTGCAGAGCGGGCAGCTGACCCTTCATGGCGGCCAGCACCGCGGTGGCCTGCTTGTCCCCTGCGAAGTGGCGGCGGAGGAAGTGGCCCTCGGCGCGGCAGACCTCGTCGTGGAGGGGGTAGTAGTTCTCCATGAGGAAGGCGCCGTAGCGGATCCAGCGGAAGTCGCCCACCAGACGGTATTCCTTGCTGATGGTGTCCACGGCCACCGAATACTTGTCCTTGATGGCGGCCACCAGACCCTCGCGGGTGTTCTCCTTGGCGAAGACGATGGTGGAGCAGATCAGGGAGTTGCGGTTGTTCTCGGCGGAGGAGTTGTGGCTGTCGGTGGAGCCCACCACGGGATGGTCGATGCCCTTTTCCCGCATCTCGTAGTAGAGAGCGGTCTGGAAGCCGTTGTGGGTGAAGTAGTTCTCACCGCCCAGGACCTCAAAGGCATCGAAGGGCTTGTTCTTGTAGATGAACTCGGTGTACTCCTCGGGGAGCTGCATGAGCTGGCACAGCCAGTAGGGATGGGGGAAGATGCCCAGTCCCCCGTTCTTCTGCATATGCTCGTAGGTCCACTCCAGCACGGCGTAGCTCAGCCGCTCGGACTTGTTGGGCAGCGGCACCTTTTCGGCTCTCTCCTCGATCATGGCCAGAAACTCCTCGTGGGAGATGGGATCGGGGGCGTTGCCGTCCAGGCTTCTCCACTCCAGGTCAGCGCCCGCCTTCTCGTCGTTGGGGCCGCCGCTCACCAGGGCGTTGATGGAGTAGGTGCCGCCGAAGTTGACGTAGTGAACGTCGTTGAGGGGGAGATGGACCTCCTCGCCGGGGATGATGGCCACGTCGCTGATGTCGTCGTAGCGGCGGATGGCCTCCAGGGAGGGGTAGTAGCGGTTGTGATCCGAGATGACCATGAAGTCGTAGCCGTGGCCGCGGTAGGAGGCCACCACGTTGACGGGATCGTCGTGACCGTCGGAGCGGCAGGTATGGACGTGGAGATCACCGCGCTGGGGGATACGGCCCGCCATATCCTCGCGGAGGCAGTAGACGGGGAGGGTGGCCAGGCGGCGGTCGCCGTCGTTGATATTGAGGTAGTACTCGCCCTCGCCCTCAAAGTAGGCGGTGACACGGAGACAGCCATCCTCGTCGGGGGTCACCGACAGGGTGGAGCGGCCGCTTCTCTCGGGCCAGACGCGGGCGTTGCCCTGGTTGACCTTCAAGACCTCCACGGTGTAGGTCCTGTCCGTGGCAAAGGCGGTACGGATGCCCAGGGGCTGGACGGTGACGGTCTTCTCGCGGTCGCCCAGGAATACCTTGGGGTACACGTCGTAATCGTAGTATACTTGCTTCATAGCGTCCTCCTTGCGGGTGGAATATCGTTACCTATATCCTACTACATTTTGGCGAAAAAATCAAGGGGTTGGGGCAAATTCGGGCAGAAAAACCTCACCGAACACTCCGATGCGGGGATTCGGTGAGGTAAGGGGAGCTTGTCCTGACACCCAAGCGGGCATGGGGAAGGACTCATTTCTTTTTGGCCGGCAGCTCGTTCCACAGGGTAAACCCCAGGATCATCGCCCCGCCCACGGCCTGCCACAGGGTCAGAGGCTCCCCCAGCACCGTCACCGAGATCAAGACCGCCACCAGGGGATCGACGTAGCTGAGAATGGCGGCCTTCTGCCCCGAGATGTTCCCCAGAGCCGTGAAGTAGAGGCAGTAGGCCAGGCCCGTGTGGATGAGTCCCACCGTCAGAAGGCTGGCCCAGCTCATCCCGTCCATGCCCCCGAGGTGGATGCCGTCGGTGAGCAGGACGTAGGGAAGCAGGACGGCCGAGGCGGCCAGGAACTGGAGCAGGGTGCGGTGAAGCCCCTCCACCCCTTGGATGAACTTGTTGAGGATCACTGCCGAGGCGTACAGCACCGCCGCCCCCAGAGCGAAGAGGATGCCCGTCAGGTGGTCGCCGTCCCCCGACCCCACCCCCGTGATCAGCACGATGCCCAGGGTGGACATGACGAAGCAGATAATCTGCTTGAGGGTCAGCTTCTCCTTGAAGAGGAAGGGGCAGACCAGGGTGACCAGCACGGGGGCGAAGTAGTAGCTCAGGGTGGCTACCGACACCGTGGTGCGCTTGTAGGCCTCGAAGAGGAGGATCCAGTTGACCCCGATGGCTACCCCCGAGGCCAGAAGCAGGGGGATGCGGCGGCGGATGGCGGCAAAGGGGATTTTCTTGCGGGTGATGAGCAGGACCAAAAGGATCACCGCCGAGGCCATAAGGGCGCGGTAGAGGGCCAGCTCCCCCGAGGACACGGGAATGAGCCGCACGAAGGGGGCCAGGGTGCCGAAGATGGCCATGGAGGCAACGAGAAGAAGACGGGGCTTGGTATCTTTCATGGGGGGCTCCTTGGGATGGGGTGGCTGTCTGCTATCGCAATTGGGTAGGATTGCCAATGGGGAGGCGCGGCGGTCGGGGGGGTGTCCTTTGAAACAAAATGCACTTAACTCGGCTTTCGCGTTGTTAAGTGCATGATGCGGGGGGATGACAGGAAAATCAGAACTTCAGGTCCACGTCCACGGGCATACCGGTACGGTCGGACTCGAAGGCGGCCTCCATGATCTTCATATCCACCATCATCTGGTGATGGGTGACGCACTGCTCGCACTCGCCGTCCATGGCGCGGACGAAGTTGCGGTAGTAGTCGTGGACGTCGGCATGGGGCTGAGGGATGGACTTCTCGGAGATGGACTGCTCGTTTCTGGGAGCCATGGTCTTGGTGATGCCGGCGGCGGTGACCACGGGGACCACTTCCTTCTCGTTGTAGTTGTGGCACCAGACCACGCGGGCGGGCTGGCCCCAGTCGGGGATCAGAGCGGCGCCGTCGCGGCCGACCATATAGAAGCGGGACAGACCGATGAAGTTGGAGGTACCGACCTCCACGTGGACCGACAGATCGTCCTCGAAGTACATCTCCAGCTTGAAGCCGTCGTCCACCAGCTCGTTGGTGATGTGGTCGCACTTACACCAGATCTTTTTGAGGGTCTTATCGGTGACGATGCCCATGATCTGGTCGATGAGGTGGATGCCCCAGTCCAGGATCATGCCGCCGCCCTGGGCGGGATCCTGACGCCAGTCCCCGGGGATACCGCGGGAGCCGTGGCAACGGGACTCGATGTGATGGACGGGGCCCAGCTCGCCGCTCTGATAGATGTCCCGCATGACCAGAAACTCACCGTCCCAGCGGCGGTTCTGGTGGACCGTAAAGAGCTTGCCGGCGGCCTTGGAGGCGTCGATCATCTCCTGAAGATCGGCGGAGGACAGGGTCACGGGCTTCTCGCAGATGACGTGCTTGCCTGCGGCCAGGGCCTTGAGGGCCAGGGGCTTGTGCTGATCGTTGGGGACGGCGATGGTGACCATCTCCACGGCGGGGTCCCCCAAAAGCTCCTCCAGGGACGAGTAGGCGTGGATACCTCTGGATTCGGCCAGCGCGCACTGGGAGGGCTTGATATCGTAAATACCCATCAGGTTGACGACGTCGCTGTTTTGGAGGAAGCTTCCGTGCCAACCGCCCATACCGCCGTAACCGATGATCGCTGCGTTCTTCTTTGCCATGATGTGATTCCTTTCTCGTATAGGAACAGATCCGTATTCCCGCAGAGGATTCCCCGCGGTCAGCCATATTATACAACATATTTTGGGAAAATGCAAGGTCTTTTGCGGATTTTATCATAAAAAACTTTGCGGATCGGGGCGGCAGAGCCATTGGTTTCTTGACAAACCGAGGGGGATGTGCTATAATCATGGTAGTCTTTTCCCAAAGGAGGGAATTCTATGAAACACTTTGCCCGTTTTCTGTGGCTGGCGGGACTTTTGACCCTGTGCTTGTGCCTGTCTCTCACCGCCTGTGACGGCGGCGACACCGAGGCCGACACCACCCCCGCGGTCTCCGACACCGCCGCCCCCACCGAGCCCTCCACAGAG
>JAGAIH010000260.1 GCA_017626655.1 Clostridia bacterium
CATCGACACCTCCCACGAGCTGGCCTCCCCCAGCCCCCAGCCCTCCCGTTGGGCTCCCGATATCGAGTGCCCCGAGATGACCCTGGAGCAGATCCACGAGATCATCGAGGCCTTCGCCAAGACCGCCAAGCTCTGCAAGGACGCGGGGGTAGACGGTGTGGAGGTCCACGCGGTGCACGAGGGCTACCTCCTGGATCAGTTCTCCATGGAGTTCTTCAATAAGCGCACCGACGACTATGGTGGCTCCTTCGAGAACCGCTACCGCTTCGCCACCGACGTGGTCAAGGCCATCAAGGCCGCTTGCGGCGAGGACTTCCCCGTGTCTCTGCGCTACTCTGTAGAGTCCAAGATGAAGGGCTTTTGCGAGGGCGCCATGCCCGGCGAGGACTACGTGGAGGTAGGCCGTAATATGGCCGAGTCCGAAAAGGCCGCCAAGTACCTCCAGGACGCGGGCTACGATATGCTCAACGCCGACAACGGCACCTACGACTCCTGGTACTGGGCTCATCCTCCGATGTATATGCCCCAGAATTGCAACCTGGAGGACGTGGCTCACATCAAGCAGTTCGTGGATATCCCCGTGGTCTGCGCGGGCCGTATGGAGCCCGACGTGGGCGCCAAGGCCGTGGCTGAGGGCCGCATCGACGCCATGGGCGTGGCCCGTCAGTTCCTGGCGGATCCCGCGTGGATCACCAAGCTGATCGAGGACCGCCTGGAGGACATCCGTCCCTGCATCTGCTGTCACGCGGGCTGCTTCAACTTCTCCAAGTCCAAGGGCCACGCCAATACCCAGGATCTCACCGATACCATGGGTCTGGCCCGTTGCGCCCTGAACCCCGAGACCATGCAGTCCAAAAAGTACCGCATCGAGCCTGCCAAGAAGCAGAAGAAGATCGCGATCATCGGCGGCGGTATCGGCGGTATGGAGGCCGCTATCCTCTGCGCCAAGCGTGGCCATACCGTTACCCTGTATGAAAAGTCCGACAAGCTGGGCGGTGTCTTCATCGCCGCCGCCGCGCCTTCCTTCAAGGAGAAGGACAGAGAGCTGATCGCCTGGTATATCCGCGAGGTGGCCAAGCTCCCCATCACCGTGAAGATGAACACCGAGGTGACCGATATCAAGGCTCTGGACGCCGACGAGATCATTGTGGCTACCGGCGCCAAGGCCAAGAGACTGCCCATCAAGGGGGCCGACACCGCCATCGAGGCCGTGGACTACCTGCTGGGCAACAAGACCGTGGGCGAGCGCGTGGTGGTCATCGGCGGCGGTCTGACGGGTTGTGAGATCGCTTACGATCTTTTTCTGCAAGGCAAAAAGCCCGCCATCGTGGAGATGCAGGACGACCTCATCACCACCCCCGGCATCTGCCTGGCCAACACCTCCTACCTCCGCGACTGCTTCAAGACTAATAACGTCCCCGTTCATCTGGAGACCTCGGTCTCCGAGATCAAGGCCGACGGCGTGGTGATCGCCCACAAGGACGGCACCACCGAGACCATCCCCGCGGATTCCGTGATCCTGTCGGTGGGCTACACCCCCGCTCCCGTGGCCACCAAGGGCGTACACGTCATCGGCGACGCCAAGAACGTGGGCAACCTCCGCACCGTCATCTGGGGCGCGTGGGACGTTTGCATGAAGCTCTGACGAGTTTCATGCGGTGAAATTGCGGCTTTGCCGCAGTGAAATTCGTCCGTAGCGTGGCTACGGACGAGTGAAATATTGCTTCGCAATGTGAAATGTTTCTCTTTGAGAAACGTGTCGGTAGATTTTCTCCGCTTACGCGTCGAAAATCCGGATTCAATTTGAAAAGGAGAGCTTTTGATATGATCCTGACACAAGAGCAACAGGCCATTCTCAACGGCGAAAAAGGTGAGACTCTGGCAAAGGTGATGAAGACCCTGGTGATGTACGGCGACGCCTTCGA
>JAGAIH010000261.1 GCA_017626655.1 Clostridia bacterium
GGGGCAATCTGCGCCAAGAGAATAGAAATGAGAGCCTTGCTTGCAGCTTGCAGGGTTCTCATACCGAAACGGATAATCAAAAAATCCTGATAGCCATAAATGACTATCGGGATTTTTTGGTGACCCGGACGGGAATCGAACCCGTGTTACCGCCGTGAAAGGGCGGTGTCTTAGCCGCTTGACCACCGGGCCATATAGTGAATACCGCTCCCCGTATTGGGAAGCGGTAAGGTATGGTAGCGGAAACCGGATTTGAACCTGTGACCTACCGGGTATGAACCGGTTGCTCTAGCCAGCTGAGCTATTCCGCCATGCGTTTTCACAACGCTTGCATATTATACCACGGAGAGGGGATTTTGTCAAGAGGTTTTTGAAATATTTTTCGGAAAAATTTGCGGTTTTTTCACGCTTCAAAGCGAGTTGTGCAAAGTGACCATAAGCCTTTTGAATGGAATGTGAATTGTTGTGAAATTGACTTGACAAGCGAAAAACGGTATGATATAATACAATTATCTTGGAAGGGAACGCCTTCCCGAAAGTGAGGAATTCTATGAAAAAGCTGCGTATGAAGCGCCTCGGCCTGTGGCTGACGGTCGCTCTTTGCCTGGCTCTCGGCCTGTGCCTGTTCGTGGGCTGTACCCCCGACGGCGGTGATACCGAGACCGACCCTGACACCACCGTAGCCGGCGACGCTCCTACCGAGGAGCCTACTGCCGCTCCCACCGAGGAACCTACGGAAGATCCGTCTACCAACGAACCTACGACCAACGAACCTACTACCGACGAGCCTACCACCGAGGCCCCCACCGAGGAGCTGAAGGGCTGGGAGCAGGATACCGGTAAGTTCAACGACGGTATCGTGGATTATGTCGTGGTGGAGAACACCGAGGTCCACGCCGCCTATCCCGACGACAAGGTGGGCCAGCTCATGCAAGCCGGGCAGGAGGGCGTCATCAACACCTTCCACGCTGATTTCGCCGATAACGATCCCACCTGCGGCGGGAACGCCTCGGTCCGCTCCGCCGGCGCTACCGACTGCCGCGACGGCGTGCTGTATTCCCCCTTTGACGCCAATTCCGCTACCTTGACGGGCGGCGCGTGGACGACTTGGGGACCTAACCCCTCCTCCTCCGTGAAGAACTACAAGCAGGCCCAGCTCTCCGTGGACTGGTCCATCGTCTCGGCGGGGAACGGCGCGTGGCTGAACGCCATGTGGGGCTGCTACGTCAGCAACTACACCTTCAAGATCCCCGACGGCCCCGGGGACGGTCTGTGGATCTCCTTCAATCCCTCGGGCAGTAAGGTGCAGATCTACCATCCCGACGAGAACACCTGGCCTGCCGCCTGGGCCGCTGTTGAGCTGGAGGCGGGGATGCTGAACGGCAAGCATCACGTGGACATCATCACCTCCTCCGATTATTCCACCTACGTCTACGTCACCCCCGAGGGGACCGATACCGCCAGACTGGTCTGTACCGTTCTCTTCGCCGAGGGCAAGATCCGTGTATACAATGAGGCAAACGAAATGGTAGCTGAATCCAACTGTTCCACCAATTCTCTCCAGGGTGAGCATTACTCCCTGTTCGTCCACGGCGGCGGCGGCGCCCAGATTGACAATCTGGACCTGTACGCGGCCTCCAAGGGCGAGACCGTGACCACCAAGACCGTCACCGCCACCCCCACCGAGGGCAACAGCCTGGGCCTGGACATCACCGACAAGACGGGCTTGGTCTCCATCTGCTACTCGGTCTGGTTCGACGCCATCCTGGGCAAGTCGGGCGGTACCGTGGATAACTGGCACAACATCACCGAGATCCTGGCCGGCAAGCAGGAGTGGGGCGGCTCTCCCTCCTTCCATTACTGGGCAAAGCCCGCGCTGGGCTATTACTCCAGCTCCAATAAGGACGTCATCCGCACCCACATGACCCAGCTCTACACCGCGGGCGTGGATTTCATCATCATCGACCTCACCAACGCGGGCGACGGTTACATCAGCGCCTCCGCCTGGACCGAGTACATCCAGAAGCCCATGGACGCCATCTGCGACACCATCATGGAGATGCGCGCCGAGGGCCTGGGCACCCCCTACGTGGTGTTCTGGGTGGGCAACAGCAGCGGCCCCCTGTATCAGGAGCTGTATGACAAGTACCACGCCGTGGAGAAGTGGAAGGACTGCTTCGTCTACTGGGACGGCAAGCCCTTCATGATGACCACCCACGTCACCCCCGATGATTTCCCCTTGAAGGATCTCTTCACCGTCCGCTCCATGTGGGGTTTGGGCGGCGTGAAATACAACGAGGGTCAGTGGAGCTTCCTCAGCGAGAACAACTACAAGAAGTTCACCAAGGCTGCCGACGGCTCTGCCGAGCAGGTCAGCGTGGCCGTGGCTTCCCAGCAGACCTATATGTCCAATTTGGACACCGCTCACGGCCGTGACGGCGGTATGTTCTGGTATGCCCAGTGGCTCACCGCCTTTGAGTACAAGCCCAAGATCGTCACCCTGACCTGGTGGAACGAGTGGACCGCCCAGCGTCTGGAGGTATCCCCCGGCACCTACCACTTCACCGATAACTATAATGCCGCGTACAGCCGCGACATCGAGCCCATGGAGGGCGGTCACGGCGATCAGTACTACAAGTGGATGATCCGGTACATTTCCGCCTACAAGGGCGGTCTGGATTGCCCCGTCCTCGTTGAAGAGGAGTACGAGGGCAAGCTGGAGGGCTTCATGAAGCGCTACGAAAAAGGACAGAACTGATACGACCTTAGCCGCATCCGCGCACCGGGCGAGTTTTTCGCTCGGTGTCGCGGTCTTTCCGGACAATATCCATTCCCCGAAAGGAGAACCGCTATGACGAAAACGACTGCCCTTCGTCTGTTCATGTGCCTGATGGGCTTGCTTCTGACCCTTGCCCTGCTCGTCGCCTGTGACGGCGGCAAGACCCCCGACGAGACTGTACCCGAGACGGCCGCTCCCACCGCCGAACCCACCGAGGAGCCTACCGAGCCTCCTACCGAAGCCCCCACCGAAGCGCCCACCGAAGAAGTGACCACCGAGCCCGAGACCGAGCTGAAGGGCTGGGAGCCGGACATGGGTAAGTTCAACGACGGCAAGGTGGACTACGTCAAGGCCGAGGACGGCTCGGTCACCGCCACCCCCCGCGAGGGCTTTGGCCTGGGCCTGGATATCACCGACAAGCGGGATATCGTGAGCATTTGTTACTCTATCTGGTTCGACTACATCCTGGGCTCGGGCACCGAACCCATTGAGAACTGGCACAACGTCACCGAGGTCCTGGAGGGCAAACAGAGCTGGGGCCCCTCCCCCGCCTTCCACTACTGGGCCAAGCCCGCCCAGGGCTACTACCGCTCCAGCGACAAGACCGCCATCCGCAACAACATGACCCTTCTGTACGCCGCGGGCGTGGACTTCATCATTCTGGACCACACCAACCTCAATAACGGCTATCTGGATAACCCCGACCTCAAGAAGCGCATGATCGACGATCCCATGATCGCCCTCTTTGACACCATCATGGAGATGCGGGCCGAGGGGTTGGGGACTCCCTACGTGGTGGTCTGGTGCGGTGATAACGACGGCCGCACCTACCGCTACCTCTACGACGAGTTCTACAGCGTGGAGAAATGGGAGGACTGCTTCGTCTACTGGGACGGTCTGCCCCTCCTCCTCACCACCCACACCCGCCCCGAGGGCTTCCCCCTGAAGGACGAGAACCTCTTCACCGTCCGCTCCATGTGGGGCCTGGGTGTGGACTACGCGGGGGGCCAGTGGAGCTTCCTCAACACCGACATCAACGGCGCCGTGACCTACGGCGCTGACGGCACCCCCGAGCAGGTGGGCGTGACCACCGCCGCCCAGAAGAACTACATGGCCCAGGGCTACGGCGACAGCATCCGCCCCGGCGACGCCATCGGCCGCAAGGAGGGCAAGACCTGGTACGTCCAATGGTACTATGCCTTCATGATGCGTCCCAAGATCGTCACCCTGACCTGGTGGAACGAGTGGACCGCCCAAAAGCTGGACATCGGCGGCGGCAGGTATGCCTTCACCGACAATTTCAATGCCGAATACAGCCGTGACATTGAGCCCATGGAGGGCGGCCACGGGGATCAGTATTACAAGTGGATGATCCGGTACATCTCGGCCTACAAGGGCGGTCTGGAATGCCCCATCCTCGTGGAGGAGGGACATGAGGAGAGCGCCATCTCCCTGCGTAAGCGCACCTTCAAGGAGCGGTGATCTCTCGCGAGATATAACCGTCTTTTCCATCAGCAAAGGAATTTTTATGTTACAAAGAACCATCAGATACACAAGCCTTGCCCTGGCTCTTCTCCTCCTCTGGGGGGTGATGTTGACCGCTACCTCCTGCAGTACCTGGGAGTGGCTCTGGTCGCGGGATCTCCACGATGCCGTGGATACGGACGACCTGATCCTGGGGGACGGAGCCCCCGAGGGGGAGACCGACGTCCTCCTGGAGGGCGCTGTGGAGTACACGGGAGAGGCCCACAGCGGCACCGACATCTACTACCTGGGCAAGGAGGGGACGGTCAACCGTACCCGCGTCATCGTCATCGACCCCGGTCATCAGCTCAAGGGCTCGGCGGATCTGGAGCCCAACGGCCCCGGCTCCGAGATCATGAAGGCCGAGGTCACCTGGGGCGCCACCGGCGTGTACACGGGCCAGACCGAGTACGAGCTGAACCTGGCCGTGGCCCTGCTCCTCCGTGACGAGCTGATCCGAAGGGGCTACAGCGTGGTTATGATCCGCGAGACCAATAACGTGGAGATCAGCAACAT
This sequence comes from Clostridia bacterium, assembly GCA_017626655.1. Next base: position 4,820 of record JAGAIH010000261.1, read on the forward strand.
GGAGCGGGCCGAGATCGCCAACAAGTACGAGGCCGCCGCCTATATCCGCATCCACGCCAACAGCTGGACCGACGACAGTATGCGGGGCGCCATGACCATCTGCCAGTCCGCCGCCAACCCCTACCCCACCTGCGCCATCCATTACGGACGGAGCAAGCAGCTGTCCCGCCTGGTGCTGGACGAGTTCTGTGAGCAGACGGGCATCGAGAAGCTGAATATGCGGGAAATGGACGACATGACAGGGACCAACTGGAGCCGCGTGCCCACCACCATCGTGGAGATGGGATTCCTCTCCAACAAGTCTGACGATACCCTCATGGCCACCGACTACTTCCGCCAGGAGGCCGCCATCGGCATCGCCAACGGCCTGGACGCCTACTTCGAGTGGCTGGAGACCCAACTCCCCGAGTGGGAGACAAAGCCTCAGAAGCCTGCCGAGACCACCACCGAGGATCCTTCTGACGATCCCACCGAGGAGCCTACGGAGGATCCCGCCGAGGATTCCACCGAAGATGTGACCGAGGAACCCACCGAAGAGGCAACCGAAGCAGACGCCGACGGCGAGACCGCCGAGGAAACCGCCACGGAAGCCTCCGATTCCACCGCCGAGGAGACCCCCGCGCCACCTCCCGATACTCCCGCAGAGGACACTTCCGCCCCCGATGAGGACACACCCTCCGAGGAGACCCCCGACCAGAACGTCCCTGCCGAGGACGAACCCGCGGAAGACGCTCCCTCCGAGGAGACCCCCGGCGAGGACACTCCCGCCGAGCCTCCCGCAACCACATAAAAAATGACCTCCCCACGACGGTTTTTCCGTGATGGGGAGGTTTTTTGACGATACAGATAATGTTCAAATTTGGGTTTGTCGGTTTGTCTGGGGAGAAGCTGTTTCTCAAATAGCGCAATGGGGAAGGGGCTCCATGTGGCTCACCAAGATGGTCTTGGGTATCAGTTTTCTTTGACAGATAAAGAGTTTTTTGAAAGTTTTAGGGGATTCTTAAGGACCCTTTTTCAAAAGGGTCCTTAAGCCGCCGGAGGCCGTTCCCCACCGATAAACCTCAATTTGCAGGGCAGCCGAATCATTACGGTTTTCTTTATGAGAACTCCACGGGCAGGGAATCGGGGAGGAGACGGGGAGCCGCGGGCGCGTTCTTCAAGGGCGCGCAGAGGGCGACTGCCGTTTCGGTGTCGGTCAGGTGCCCGCTCCACAGCATGACGCCGTCGGGGAGCTTGGTTGTATCAAAGCGCAAGGGCATCCCGCCGCCCTCCTGCTTGGCGATGGCCTCCCGCTCCACCCAGGTGGAGGTAAAGAAGCGGGCGGCAAGGGATTCGTCTTCGGGGAGGTCTGCCAGCATAGCCAGCTCTCCCGCGGTACAGAACCGACGGATCAGGGGCAAGGCCCGCTTGGGGGGGATGAATTCCTCCACGTCCACGCCCACCTTTCCGTCTCCCACCAGGAGGGCGCCTGCCACGTGGGCGGCCGAATGGGAGAGGTTGAAGTCAAAGCCCGCGGGAGAGCCGTCGGGGACTTCGCAGTAGGGCCTTCCATGGCCGTCGCGGCGGAGGATCAGGGAGGCGGCAGCTATGCCCGCCGCCTCCAAAAGGGAGGGAAGCAGGGACAAGGCCCCCAGTCGCTCGGCGGTCACGCGGGGGATGGCGGGGTGATCGGGACTGCCGTGCAGAGCGTCAAGATAGGGTATATTTTCCTTATTGGGAAAGGACTTTTCCAAAAGGAGGCGCAGGGATGGGATCTCCTCCCCAGCAGGGGTAGGACGGACCGTGAGATAGAGGCGGTAGGCCATCAATCCAGACCCATCTGGCCCATGAGCTTCTTGTTGAACTCCTCGGCGGTGTTGTAGCCCATCTTCTTCTGGCGGTTGTTCATGGCGGCGATCTCCAGGATGATGGCCAGGTTACGGCCGGGCTTGACGGGGATGGTGATGGAGGGGATCTCCAGGCCCAGGATGTTGGTGGTCTCCTCGTCCAGGCCCAGGCGGTCGTACATCTTGCCCTGGACCCAGGTCTCCAGATTGATGATGAGGTCGATGCGCTCGGTCATCTTGACCGCGCCCATACCGAAGAGGCGGCGGACGTCCACGATGCCGATGCCGCGCAGCTCCACGTAGTGGCGGATGATGTCGGGCGCGGTACCCACCAGGGTCTTGGAGGAGACACGCTTGATCTCCACCGCGTCGTCGGCGATGAGGCGGTGGCCTCGCTTGACCAGCTCAATGGCGGTCTCGGACTTACCGACGCCGCTGTCGCCCAGGAGGAGCAAGCCCTCGCCGTAGACCTCCACCAGCACGCCGTGGCGGGTGATGCGGGGGCCCAGGTGGTTGTTGAGGGAGGCGATCATGGTGGCCATGAGAGGGCTGGTCTTTTCCTGGGAGCGCAACAGGGGGACGCCAACGCGGGTGGCGGCGTCCAGCATCTCCTTAAAGATGGGGGCGCCCGTGGAGTAGACCACGGCTACGGGGCTCATCTCGATGTAGCTCGTGATGTTCTTTCGGCGTACCTCGGGAGACAGGGTCTCCATGTAGCGATGCTCGGCGTATCCGATGATCTGGATACGGGCGGCGTCGAAGATCTCGTAAAAGCCCGCCAAAGCCAGACCGGGACGGCTGATCTCGGGGGTCGTGATCATGATGCTTTCAAAATTCTCGGGAACGTAGACCTTTTCCAGGCTGAATTCCTCGCAGAGAGCCGAAAGGGGGATGGAATATGTCTCTTGCATGGCGGTTGCCTCCTTGCGAATGTATGGTAGTTTGTGAAATGTTCAAATTGCAGTTTATCGGTCTCCCGTCTTCCCTCATTCTCCAAATATCAGAGTGGGGTGAGGGGCCCCCGCGGGGGTTTCTAAAATGGTTATGGGTCTCGGTTCGTGTGGATCAAACTTTCAAGTTGCATCAATGTATTTTGGTCTCAGTAGCCCAAACCCAATCATCATTTTTTCAGAAAGTTTTAGGAGATTCTTAAGAACCCTTTTTCAAAGGGTTCTTAAGCCGCCGGAGGCCGTTCCCCCGACAAACCCAAATTTGAAGCATTCTACGATTGTCTAATCTTATACCCGTCCCTATTATACCATAAACTCTCCCGGAAATAAAGGGGGGAGGCGATATTTTTTGAAAATATTTGTTTTTTCGCGATCCCTGTCCTTCCGTCTTGACAATTTTCAAAAAATGCGGTATAATATAAAGAAGACTGTTTTTGAAAGAAAAGGAGCCGCCATGGCAAAGCAATACATCCTGCCCCCCATCAGCCTGCCCGAGCGACAGGCCTACGTCAGCCGCGTCCGCGCCCGGAACGACGCCCACGCCGAGGCCACGGGCCACCGCCGTCGGTGCTTCGTTCTGACCTTCGGGTGCCAGCAGAACGAGGCCGACAGCGAGAAGATCGCAGGCATGGCCGAGGAGATGGGCTACGAGATCGTCACCTCCCCCGAGGAGGCCGACCTCATCATGGTCAATACC
>JAGAIH010000262.1 GCA_017626655.1 Clostridia bacterium
GAGGTTGATGCCGTTGTGGCGGGCGGTGCGGGCGAAGTTCTCCACGATCTCCCAGTGCCGCTCGGACCAGGGCTCGCAGTGGTAGTAGTTGGCCAGGCAGTCGCAATGGAACCACTGGGTCAGCTTCATCTCCTGGGGGGGAAGCTCGGCGTTCAGCACCTCGATGGTCAGCGTCTCGGAGGCCACAGCCTCCTCCCCTGCCATGAGGCTGACGGTGACGGTATAGGAGCCGGCGGGGACGTTGCCCTTGGGGTCAAACTGGATCCAGACGGCGCGGAGCTGGTTCTTCATGACTGAGATGACACCGCCGTAGTGGAGGGGCTGGAGCCAGTCGGGGTAGAGGCCGGGCTCCTTGGAGAGGTAGTTATCGTCACGGATCTCGGGGTAAATGGGGTAAGCCACGGGCACCAGCTCCACGGTGCGGGCGGTGACCGCCCGAAGGGCATCGGCGGGCAGGCCCTCGATCTTCAGAGCCAGCATGGCGCGCAGGGGGGCATCAAAGCCCACACCCGTATGGAGGAGCTGGAAGGAGAGCCGCTGGTTCTTCATCATGCGGATGAAGGAGAGGGGTCTATAGTCCTCGATACGGCTGTTCAGGAAGGGCTTTTCCAGAGAGGAGACCAGTTTTGTCTTGAACATGGCGAGACTTCCTTTCGGCGGCGGGGCCGCGGGATTTGGTGGCTTTAGTATAGCATATTTTGGGGGATTCGTCAAGGGAAACCGCCGAACTGGGCGAAAAAAAGCCGCGCCCATACGGACGCGGCGGAAAAGCGGAGCTGTGCGTGAAGGGATCACTCCCCCTCAAAGATCACCTGCTCCTCCATGAGGGCGCGATCCTCCTCGGAGAGGAAAATAATCTGTTTCCATTGCGCCTTGGTGCCTGCGTAATGGAATACCACGTTCTCGGGGAGCTCATTCATTTCACCCATAGAGTACAAGGACGCGGGCAGGTACACCGTCTTCAAGGCGGTGCATTCCGCGAAGGGATTACCACTAATCGCGACGAGGAAGGGCAGATCAACGGTCTCCAGCGCGGTACAGCCGCGGAATGCCTCGTTGCCTACGGACATATTTACACCGGTGTCGGGGACCGTGATGGAACGGATGGTGGTGTTGCCCGCGAAAACGGTGCCGCTGATGTAGGCTACCTCTGCGGGAATGACCACGTCGCCCCCCTCGCCGTTATAGGCCAACAGGCATTGGCCTTGGATGACGAATTCCTCGGTGCGGGATGCCAGCCAGGGCGTGCCGTTGAAGCAGTAATCCGAGCAGGCGACCTTCTCATGGAGACGGACGTCGGTGAGCTTGGGGCAGTTTTCGAAGCAATTGCTCTGTAAGATGACCTTTTTGTCTCCCTCCACCGTGACCCGCTCCAGGGACGTGCAGTCCGCAAAGGATCCGGAGAGTACGGCGTAGATACTGGCGGGCAGGATCACCTCGGTGATGGCGGTGTTGCCCTTGAAGGAATCGAACCAGATCATGGTCACGGGATGCCCCGAGGGATCCTTGGGGGGGATACGCAGGACGGTGTCGGTAGCCGTGCCCATACCGATCAGAGTGGCCTCGCCGGAAGGCTCCACGCGGAACTCCAGTCCCTCGGTGTAGACGGGGGTGGGCTGGGGGGCTTCTGTGAGGGCTTCGGTTTCCTCAGGCTCGGAGGACAGGGTGTTGGGGGGGAGGGTGCCTGCGGGGGTGGTTCCGGGGTTTATCTGTCCCGCGGCCACGATGCCGCCCAGGACGGACAGGGCGACAAACCCCGAGATGATGGCTACGCCCCAGCCGTGGCTGAAGAAGTCCGCGACGGCGGCGAAGCGGGAAGGACGGTAGACGGCGGCGGCTACCGTGTCGGGATCGCTCTCCAGAATGTAGCGATCGTCGATCTCGGTCATTTTTTTGGCGATCAATTCATGTTTCATAGGTGATAACCCCTTTCAGTTAAGAATAAGCGGAGCTTGTCGCGGGTGCGGGACAGGCGCATGGTCACTGCCTTGGGGGTCAGCCCGTGGGCGTGTGCCAGCTCCTTGACGCTCTGCCCGTGCCAGTAGCGGCCGCAGAAGAGCTGCCGTTCGGTCTTTCCCAGGCGGCTCAAAAAACGGTTCAGAAGCTCGGGAAGCGCGTCCGCCTCCTCGTCCTTCATGGGGATACAGTCCCCCAGCTCCTCCAGCGCGATCTCGAAGTCCCGGTTCCGCTTGGCGGCCTTGTTGTACTCCAACCGCTGAAGCGAGAGATTCCGCACGATCTTGGAAAGAAACGCCCGCAGGGAGCGGGGTCTGGTGGGCGGGATGGCGTTCCACGCTTTCAGGTAGGTGTCGCTCACGCACTCCTCGGCGTCGCGGCGGTCGTCCAGGATGCCCAGTGAGATCCGCATACAGAGGCCGCCGTAGTGGCGGTCGGTCTCGGCGATGGCCTGCTCGTTTCGGGCGAAGTAGAGGTCGATGATGCGGAGGTCGGTTTGTTGCTCGTCCATGACTGTAGCTGTCTCCTTTCGTGTTGTCTGAAGGCCTTCACCTATATAGATCGGTTTTCCCGCCAAATGTCCCGCCATGGGCGAAAAATTTCCAAAAAACCGCAACGGCCGGGGTCGTGACCGTTGCGGTTGGGAGTGTTTGCGCTTATTCTACTAAAAATTGCAGGGGTAGGGGCGCACCTATGTGTGCGCCCTTGTGAACATTGGTCATACCGGGCGCACACACAGGTGCGCCCCTACCTCAGATAATAGGGTCAACGCTTCACCGGAGGAATCGGATCACTCCAAGCTGATATTCTTGATATACATCACGTCCCCTGCGGAGGAGAAGTCGAAGTAATCAAAGCGGATCATGTGGATATCCCCCGTCCAGTAGGCGTTCTTCGACA
>JAGAIH010000263.1 GCA_017626655.1 Clostridia bacterium
GTACGGGACGTAGATACAAAGATACAAGATACTGAAGATAAAAAAACGGGATACAAGAAAGATCCTCCGCACAGGCCGCGGGTTCTCTATCTTGTATCTCGTATTGTGTAGCTGTTTTTTAACCCTTACGAAGCCTCTCCTCATCCGCCATGAGCTTATGCAGCTCGTAGTACCGTCCGCCCAGGGCTACCAGCTGGTCGTGGTTGCCTTGCTCCACGATCTCGCCGTGGGAGAGGACGATGATGTTGTCGGCGTGGCGGATGGTGGAGAGACGGTGAGCCACCATGAGCATGGTGCCGATGTTCATCATCTTCTCCAAAGAGTCCTGGATCAGGACCTCGGTCTCGGTGTCGATGTTGGCGGTGGCCTCGTCCAGGATCATGACCGAGGGCTTGTGAACGATGACGCGGGCGAAGGAAAGGAGCTGACGCTGACCCGCCGAGAGGTTGTTGCCTCGGTCGCGGACGGGCTCATCCAGGCCTCCCGAGAGCTTCCCGATGAAGTGGTGGGCGTTGACGTAGCGGCAGGCCTCCATGACCTCCTCGTCATCCACGCCCTCCAGGCCCAAGAGGATATTGGAGCGGACGGTGCCCGAGAACAGGAACACGTCCTGGAGCATCTGCCCAAAGTGGCGGCGCAGAGCGGAAATTTTGATCTCCTTGATATCCCGCCCGTCGATGAGGATCTGACCCTGCTGGATATCGTAGTGACGGCAGATCAGGGAGAGAATGGTGGTCTTACCCGAGCCCGTCGCGCCCACGAAGGCCACGGTCTGACCCGCCTCCACCTTAAAGGAGACACCCTTCAGCACCCACTCGCCCGGCACGTAGGCGAACCACACGTCCCGGAACTCGATCTCACCCTTGATCTCCTCGGGCTCGATGGCATCGGGAGAATCCTGGATCTCGGGAACCATGTCGAAGACGGTGAAGATCTTCTCGGCGGAGGCCATGGCCGACTGGAGCCAGTTAAACTGCTCGGCCAGGGACTGAATGGGGTTGAAGAACTTGTTGATGTACATGTAGAAGGTCACCACGGTGCCGCCCGTGATCATCTGACCCAAAAACTCTTTGTTCTGGATCACGCCCTTACCGCCCAGGTAGAACAGGCACATGACGGATGCCACGTAGAGCATATACACCACGGGACGGAAGATACCGAAGACGAAGATCTGATCCCGCTTGGACTTGCCCAGAGCCTCGTTCTTGCGGTCAAACTCATTCTTCTTGTGAGCCTCGCGGTTGAAGATCTGGATGATCTTCATGCCCGACAGGTTCTCGGACAGGAAGGTGTTGATATCGGTGGTGCCATCCTTGACACGGCGGTAGGCGCGGCGGGAGAACTTGCGGAAGATGACCGTGAAGATCACGATGAAGGGCACGAAGCACAGCACCATGAGGGTCAGGGCGTAGTTGAGGCAGAGCATGGCCACCAGCACGCCCAGGATCACGAAGACGTTCTTCACCAAATTGACGATGATGTGGGTGAACATCATGGAGATGGCCCCCGTATCGTTGGTGACGCGGGTCACCAGCTTGCCCACGGGGATGTGGTTGAGCTGCTCGTGGGACAAACTCTCGATGTGGGTGAAGATATCCTCGCGGAGAGCCGAGAGGATGCGCTGGCCCGTCTTCTGGAGGACGATGGCCTGGACGTAGGTGCAGACCATGGACACCACCAGGATGGAGGCGTAGACCGCCACCGAGGTGTAGAGGAAGGGCAGGGTGAAGGTCTCGTTCTGGATGGACTCGGTCAGCTCACCGATGACCAGAGGGGAGACGATGTCGTAGACGATGGAGAACACCATGAGCAGCAGCACAAAAAGGAAGCTGGGCCACTGGCGTAGGGCGTACTTGGAGAGACGGCGGATGATCTCCCCGTCCTTCATGTTGCGGTCGAAGCCGATGGCCTCCTTCTTGTCCTTCATGGTGACGTAGGCGATGAGGAAGATCACCGACAACACGCCCACGATGGCGCCCACGATGAGAATAGGCAGATACTCACGCATGGCCTTCCACCTCCTCTCGGATGCCTGTCATTCGGGCTGTTTCGGGGGAGTCGGTCTCCTTCATGGCACCCTGCACCTGCTGGAGCTCCACCATGGTGCGGTAGTCGGGGCAGGTCGCGAGCAGCTCTCTGTGGGTACCCACGGCGGTGACGCGGCCGTCGTCCAGGAAGATGATCTTGTCCATGCCCTCTACCGTGGAAATGCGGTGGGCGATGAGGATGGTGGTCTTGCCCTTGCGGATGCGGCGGAGGTTCTCCAGAATGGCCTTCTCGGTGCGGAGGTCCACCGCCGAGACCGCATCGTCCAGGATCAGGATATTGGCATCCTTCATCAGCGCGCGGGCGATGGAGATTCTTTGCTTCTGACCGCCCGAGACGGTGACGCCCCGCTCGCCCAGCACCGTGGAATATCCCTCGGTGAACTCGGTGATGTTGTCGTGGACGTCGGAGAGGCGGGCGGCCTCCTCCACGGCGGACTGATCGTCGGTGTCCGAGGCGAAAGCAATGTTGTTTTTGATGGTATCGCTGAACAGAAAGTTATCCTGGGGGACGTAGGCGGCATACTTGCGGACGGTGCGGATGGGGAGGTCGTTGACGTCGTAGCCGTCCAGGAATACCGTGCCGTCGGGGACGTTGTAGGTGCGGAGGAGCAGGTCCACCAAAGTGGTCTTGCCCGAGCCGGTCTTGCCGATGATACCCACGTTCTCGCCGGCGTTGATCTTGAAGGATACGTCCGTGAGGGAATCGTAGGAGCCGCCGGGGTAGCGGAAGGTGAGGTTCTTCATCTCGATATTGCCCGCCAGAGGCGCGTCGGGCTCCTTGACGGTAGGCTTGTCCGCCACGTCCACGGGGGTATCCAAAAGCTCCCCGATACGGGCCAGGGAGGCCTTACCGCGGGCCCGCATCTCGATGAGCTGGGAAACCGCCATGATGGGCCAGACGATGGAGGTGAAGTAGCCGATGAACTCGATGAGCTGACCAGCGTTGAACTGACCGTAGTAGACCAGATAGCCGCCGTAGCCCAAAATCACGCAGATGACCGACTCCACGAAGAGGGTGACGAGGATATTCAGCGCGGTGGAGATCTTGGTGAATTCCACGTTGACCTTCTCGTTCTGCTTGTTCAGCTTGCGGAAGGCCATGAGCTGGACCGTCTCCTTGACGAAGGCCTTGATGACGGCGATGCCCGAAAAATCCTCCTGGGAGAAATCCGACAGCGCCGAGAAGGCCTCCTGGCGCTCGTCCCATTTCTTTTCCATGTAGTGGCCCACGATGGCGCTGATGACCAGCAAAAAGACCATGGGAATGAGGGAGAAGAGGGTCAGGGTCAGATCCATGCGGAACATCTTCCACAGAGCCATGACACCGAGGAACAGCGCGTCGGCCAGCATGAGGATGCCCGAGCCGAAGCAGTCCTGTACCGTCTCCAGGTCGTTGGTGAAGTAGGACATGAGGGTGCCCACCTTGTTGACCTGGTAGTACTCGCGGGAGAGATCCTTACAGCGGTCGAACATCCGTCCGCGGAGATCGGTCTCCACCTTGATGCCCGAGCCGAAGAAGCAGATACGCCAGAGGAAGCGTCCGATGGCCATGCTGACGATGATGAAGATCATGGGCAGGCAGATCTTATCCAGCAAAAAGTCCATGTCGAAGACCAGCTCGGCGCCGTCCATGACCACCTTGCCGTCGTTGATGCCGTTGATGACCATGCCGTACAGCTCGGGGATCTTGAGCTGAAGCACGTCGATCATGACCAGCGACAGCACGCCCAACAGCAGGGCGGGCAGATGCTTCAGATAGTATCGGTTGATGTGCTTACCGAATATCAAAGGATCACCTCATTTCTTGGGGATTGCGGGAATTCACCCGAAAAAGCGCATATTTCGCAGTCTATACATTATATCATATTGGAACAAATATATCAATAGGTAACCGCAAAACTGTTGGGACGAATTTTGAAACCGGGAGTTGTAATTCCGCCGTCCGTGGGGTTTCGTGGGCGTAACCCCTTGACAGGGATCGGAAAAGGGGGTATAATATAGGCAGAAAATATCGACGATTGCATAATTGCGAAAAATTGGGGTTTATCGAACTGTTCGGCACGATGGCTCGGTTGCCAATGACCCATTGTAGGGAGCGACGCCCTCGTCGCTCCGCAACCTGAAAATTGCCCATATCTATTGTCAGATACATATGATTCGCCTTTACACCCGAAACATA